>PBMZ01000211.1 GCA_002722955.1 Planctomycetaceae bacterium
GCTCGCCGGTTTGCGGGTTCAGGTCATAGTAAGGATGTCCCGTGCTCGAGATGGTGACTCGGATTCGATGACCCTTGTTGAAAATCTGGCTGATCCAACCGATGGGGTAAGAAACCTTGTGGACCTTTCCTGGCGTCATCAGGACTTCCTTCTCGAAGCCCTCGCGATATCGAGCGCGCAGTGGATAACCAACGATCAGGATCGATCGTCCATCCGGATAGACGTCGCTGACGCGAACAATGAAGTCGGTGTCTTTGGCGGTCGACGAAACATGCAATTCGGCATGAATGCGACCGGTCCATTCGAGTGGCTCGGTCAAGACGTCGGTCGTAAACATTTTCACTTCCGACTGCTCTTCGAATTTGCGGTGATCCCGAGCACCGTGGAAAGCGGAGCCAAGCAACTTCATCGGGTTGAGCGGATCGCTGATGTAGCTGGTGGAACTCTTGTCGGATTTCGACTTCGATGCCGACAGCCCACCGTTGGCTTGAAGATACAAGGGCGCGGCTGAGACCTTCGGCGGAAAGTCTTTGACCTCTCGCCATACGTTTCCGGGGGCATCTTTCTCGCCGACGGCACCCATCACGTAATAGCGAACCGTGGGATCGTTCATCACGCCGTTGTCGATTCCCTTCAAGTGATAATCGAACCAGCGAGCCATGTGTGAGTTGGGCCAAACCGCATTCTCGGGATAGCTCATCTCAGCAACGTGATTCGTCTTGTTGTAGCGACCGTGCAACCACGGCCCGATGATCAATTGTTGTTTGCCGCGAGACTTGGCCCCGCCGCTGTGTTGCCGGCCGATAAAACTGGCCACGGAGCCTTGATTCATGAAGTCGTACCAACTGCCGATCGTGAAGCACGGTACGTTCATCTTGTCGAAGTGCAACGAACAATCTTCGTCGCGCCAATAATCGTCGTAGTTGGGATGCTCGAACCACTCGGCCATCAGTTTTCGGTTGTGCTCGGGCACTCTGCAGACTCGGTCCATGTTCTTGAAACGCTCGGGGCGAGTCAGCCCGCCGATGCGATATCCTTCTTGAAACAAACTCAGCCCCGTGTCTCTCATATATTGACACACCAGATGCGGCGGCTGCGTCACGGCCAAGAAGTTTTGAGCATAGCCGCCTTGCGAGCTGCCCATCGTGCCAATCTTGCCCGTCGAGAACTTCTGCTTCGCGAGCCACTCGCACGTATCATATCCGTCCTGCAATTCGCCCCAGCCAAGGGCTCGGTATCCAACCCAAGTTCCTTCGGACTTTTGAGCACCACGGAAATTGACCATACCGACGACGTAACCCTTGCTGGCTAACTGAGCACAGAACTTACGTGACGAGTGATACCGCAGGCTGGCATAGCGTTGTTCAAACACTACCGGCCACGGCCCTTCGCCTTTGGGGAAATACAGATATGAGGACAACTTGACGCCGTCTCGCATCGGAATCTTGACGTGTTTCTCTGTGACGTCGCCCAGGTCGAGGTCGTCGTCTTGGCTGACAGCAACATTCGAAAGAGCGGCAACCGCGAGAAACGCTGTGATGAGAAAACGCATAGTGATTTCCTGACGGTTCGATGGTTGTGGTTTCCTTCCTGCATTCGCACGATTACGATACTGCCATCCCAAGCGAGAAATCAACAATGCCAGAAGCCCGGTTTTGCAAAAAGTCGGGCCTCTATTCCCTTTCAACAGGAGCCGTTCTTTGGGCTGGGTCGTCTACTTCATCGCAAGCGGGCAAATCTTCTTTCTCGGCGGCGTCCTCTTTATCGTCACCGTGTTCACTCGGCTTGCGCCAATCGCTCGGCTCAAACGATACTCGCCCTTATTGATGCTGGTCGGGTTCCTTTTCTCCGCGATTTCAGGCACACCAATAAGTCTTCCGTTTGTTCTTGCCATTGGCGTCGCAACAGCGAGTCTATTCATTGTCGAACGAAGAGACTCGAAACAGCAAACTCGTGCAACCGCGTGGACGCTGATAACTTTGGTGGTCAGTGCAATGCTGTGGGAAGCGCGATATCACGTCATGCCGAAACTTGGACAAAGACAATCAGAAATTGTTCTCTTCGCGGATTCGCTGAGCGCCGGAATTGACCAAGAACGCACATGGCCAAAAATCCTAAGTGACGATCACGACGTCACCGTTCATGACTATTCAAGAGCGGGAGCCAAGCTGTCGACAGCGCTGGCGATTGCTGAAGACGTCGAAATCCCCGCCGGACTAATCTTGCTCGAGATCGGTGGCAACGACATCCTCGGATCGACATCGCCGCAGCAGTTTCATGATGACATGAAAGCACTGATGGCGCATTTGAGAAAGACCGTGCCCACTCGGCCGATCGTCATGTTTGAACTGCCGCTATTGCCATTTTACAATTCCTACGGTTCAAGCCAGCGGCAGTTGGCTCGGGAATACAACGTGAAATTACTCCCCAAGCGGATTCTGATGGGAGTGTTGTCCAGCCAGGACGCGACGTTGGATTCAATTCATCTGTCCCCGACGGGACATCGTGAAATGGCGCGTATTGTTTGGGCACTTTTGAACCAGAACTAAACGATCTTTCGTAGAATACACCGCCCCGACTTTACGTCGGGCGGTTCTCGCGTCTTTGCACTGCTACGCAACAAGTAGTGCAAAGACGCGAGAACCCCTGAGATAAGCTCAGGGGTGGTGTGCTCAACTGTGAAACAAGGATTAATGTCCGACTCACTGGCAATCGAAAATCGCAAAGCGTGGCAAGTCCGCTTGGATGCGTTCTTGCAACGAATGGGCGTCGAGTTGACGATCGGTGGATTGATCGTCGTGTCAGTCGCGCTGACGATGTTAGAGCTTTCGATCGAAGACAACTTCCTCCGCAATGTTTTGTCGGAAGTCAACTATGTCATCACCATCTTGTTCGCAATCGAACTTGCTTTGCGATTTGCCGCGGCACCGTCCAAGAGATTCTTCTTAACGTACGCACTCGACATCGTTGCCTTGTTGCCACTATTTCGGCCGCTTCGATTCGCGCGCATGATTCGCTTGTTGAGGCTGCTGCGGTTGCTCAGGCTATTTGGAATCTTTGCGCGACATGCCAGCAGCTTTCCATACATCTTTCGTCGAGGCGCCATTGAATACGTTCTGGTTAGTGGATTAATCCTACTTACTGTTCTATTTTCTACAGGTGCGATTCTTACATTCGAGAAAGACAACCCTGAAGTCAATTCGTTTGGAAAGGCGTTTTCCTACAGCATCTACACGCTATTGTCGGGTGAACCGATTCCCAGTCCGCCGGTTACGGTTGCGGGACACATTGTTGCCATTGCGGTCATGTTTATGGGTATGACCGTCTTCGCGATGTTCACCGGTACTGTTTCGGCGTTTATGACAGAGAGAATTCGAATGGAAGGCCGCACAGTGAAATGGGAAGAGTTCAAAGATCACACGGTCATCTGCGGTTGGAATCGCAAAGCCGAGATCATCGTAGGTGAGTATCAAGCTGCGTCGAAATCTGGCATTACGCCGATCATCGTGATCGCAGACCTCGACGAGGAGCCAGAAACCATCACCGATATGGCGGCTCAGGGTGTCCAGTTCTTGAACGAGGACTTCACGCGAGTGACTGCATTGGAACGCGCCGGAATTTCTAGAGCAGCGACCTGCATCATTCTGTCGGACACTGCTCACGGCCGAAGTGAACAAGACGCCGATGCCCGAACCATCATGGCCGCATTAACCGCCGAGAAGCTAAATCCAAATGTTTATACGTGCGCCGAGATTATCAATGGCGAGTACGGCTCTCACCTAGAAATGGGAAAGGTCAACGATTTCGTTGTCAGTGGTGAGCAAAGCGGCTTTCTGTTGGCACAAGCAGCCCTCAACCGCGGCCTTACCGGCATCTTCCGCGAGTTGTTGACGCACCAACGTGGCAATCAATTCTACCGAATACCGATTTCACCCGACTGGATCGGCAAGACGTTCCTCGATCTTTTCCTCTTCATGAAGAAGAACCACAACGCAATCTTGATCGCCGTGCAAGACACCGAGAAGAACGAACTCAACATCAATCCAGATGACTACACATTCAACATCATCGAAGATGTGATCGTGATCTCGCCGCATCCGATCGAGCTTTGAAGCAGGCATTGCACTGTTCTATCGTTTAACCCGTAGCCGAAGGCGAGGATTATCCGGCAACTCCTCGCCTTCGGCTACGGGTTAAACGAGAAAAAGTACTCTCGCCAAACAAGCCAAGCTCGGCTCAAGCCAGGATATCCCAGATCGGTTTGCCGTGCTGAGCGATCGGGTGTGGCCGATTGGCTTGGTCGTAGATCACGCCACTCGAGTCAATTCCCATCGCCTCATAGATCGTGGCGATGATCGCTTCGGGGCCGACGGGATCAGATTTCGGCCAAGCTCCGATCTTGTCGGACTCGCCATAGACGACGCCTTGCTTGATTCCTGACCCAGTGAAAAGCACGTCGTAGCAGTAAGACCAATGATCGCGACCGGCTCCACCATTTGGCTTTGGCGTTCGACCCATTTCTCCCATGACGACGAGTAACGTTTCGTCAAGCAAGCCGCTCGCTTCCATGTCCTCGCACAATGCCGTGAAGATCTGGTCGACGACTGGGGCTCGATAATCCTTGACGATATTGAAGTGGTTTCGATGCGTATCCCACGCTGGTGCATCGCCGTCTTGCTGATGAAAGGATTCCCAATAAAGCGTGACCAGCCGCACGCCTCGCTGGACAAGTCGGCGGGCGATTAATGATGCCTCGCCGTATAAGAAGCGTCCGTAGCGATCACGTGTTTTGTCGGATTCCTCATCCAGATCGAACGCTCGCCAAGCACTATTTGGCGAGTTACGCGCCGCCAACAGATTGAAGGCCTGTTGCTTGTAATGATCTAATCGCTCCGTCGCGGAACCTTGGTCGATGCGTCGCTGTTGATCATTGAACTGCTCTAACAAGGACCGCCGCTGATCAAGCCGATCCAAGGTGATCTCATCGGGCAGCTTCGTACTTGGCAGGACAATGTGTCCCTTTTGAACAGAGGCATCGTAGAAGTCTTTTCGAACTCGCGTCTCTTCGAGCTTACATTCGGTGATCAGCGGGTCGAGTTGCCGGCCCAAGAAACCGCCAAACGGACCGGGACGCAAACTCTTTTGCCCCCACCCGGGATAACAAGGCATCCAAACCGATTCGGGTAGCTCGCGAGCCTCGTTGCGGCCCAAGTACTGCATGACCGAATTCATGCTGGGAGCCTGCGTTGGCAGGACAGGGACTTTCGATTCCAACTTCTTGGCTTTCTTGCCAGTGACGGTATACAACAACCCGGCACTGTGATCGTTATGCGGGTGCGTCGCCGATCGTACAAGGGCCGATCGATGCAGCCACTTGGCCATCTTCGGATAAAGCTCGCTGTAATGAATGCCGGGCAAGTCAGTCGGGATCGAGCCAAACGGACCTTGAATATCCTTTCCCGCATCCGGCTTCGGATCAAAGCCTTCATGCTTTGCAGGCCCACCGAACAAATACAGCACGATTACCGACTTCGCTTTGCCAGACCTCGCCGTAGCGTTCTGGTCGGCCTGCAATAAGTCAGGCAACGTCAGCCCCAACATGGGCACGCTGCCGGCAGTCAACAAATCCCGACGAGTGACGCCGTCACACATCTGCTTCGGACTACCGAGGACTCGCAGCATGGAAACGATTCCTGAAATGATTCGTTGGCTACTCTTACCTCAACAGTTTAACTGACCATAGTGGGATGCGGCTAGTGCTTTACTGTGAGCGCGTTGCTTGTCACGCCAACAGACAGTTGTCACGATATCAATTCCGATCACAACGAATTGCTGGAGGACACCATGAGGCTACTTACTGCTGCTGCGATGAGCACGATCGTTCTTGCTGTTGGATTGAAAGCCGTTCACGGCGACGCCCCGTTTCCCCCGCACAAAATCGCCGAGAACTTGTATTACGTCGGCTCACGAGACATCTCTAGCTACTTGGTCACATCTCCCGATGGCCACGCAATTATCAATAGCGGATTCGAAGAAACCGTCACATTCATTCGCGCGTCGGTGGAGTCGTTGGGCTTCAAGATGTCAGACGTCAAGGTCATCTTGGCCAGCCACGCACACTCCGATCACGTCGAGGGGCATGCGTTGTTGCGAGAAATCACGGGAGCCAAGGTCTTCGTCATGAACGGCGACGACAAAGTGATCGAATCAGGCGGCAAGGGACAATACCTCTACACCACCAGCCGCTGGCAAGCTTGCCCTGTCGACAAAGTGCTCAAGGACGGTGACAAGGTCGAAGTCGGCAAGGTCACGCTGGCCGCGCGACACACTCCCGGACACACCCCAGGTTGCACAACCTGGACTTGCCAAGTCAAAGACGGCAAGAAAAAGCTAAACGCCGTCATCGTTGGCAGCCCGAATGTGAATCCGGGTTATCAATTGGTCAACAACCAAAGCTATCCGAAAATCGCCGAGGACTACGCCAAAGGATTCAAGCTGCTGAAGAAGTTACCGTGTGACCTATTCCTTGGTGCTCACGGCAAGTACTACGGAATGCACGCCAAGTACGAAAACCGGAAGAAAGCCGACGGAAACCCGTTCCTCGATCCCAAAGGCTATAAAGCGTATATCTCTGAGCGGGAGAGTACGTTCTTGAAGAAACTGGACGAACAGCAGAAGAAGTGATACGGGACGTGTTGGATTGTTTAACCCGTAGCCGGCACCGCGCCAGCGTGTCGACACGTTGCTGTCGCTACTTTGCAAGCTTCCACAAGGCAATTCCCGTGAGCCTCGCCGCTTAATAAACCAATTACGAATGAGGCCGTGAAAGCGTCACCCGCACCCACCGTGTCAACGACTGTTGTTGACACGCCGGCTTGATCCAAAGTCTCTGACTCCGTCACAAGCAACGCGCCATCCGAGCCGCGCGTCATGATGATCATCTCCAAACCCCCAACGGCCAAGAGTGCTCGCAGCGCAGACTCCGTGGCGTCCTCGTCGATGCAAAGCGCCGTCAAGACCTCGCCCAACTCGTCATCGCTTAGCTTCAAGATGCTGGCCGATTCGATCGAGTCGCGAATCATGTCAGCGTCGTAGAAAGGTGCTCGCAGATTGACGTCCAGGACACGAGGAATCTTGTTGGCAGACGCAACTTCTAACACGCGTCGAATCGTCGCCCACGATAACTCGGCGCGTTGCCCGAGTGTCCCAAAGTAGATCAAATCCGCGTCCGATACGCGCGAGTCCAGTTCGTCCGACTGGCCAATCCGATCCCAAGCCGACTCCTCATGAATCGTGAAAGTTGGCTTGCCGTCTTCATCCACATCGACGCCAACACAGCCAGTTGCGGAATCATCGATGACTTGTACCAAGCTGACGTCGATCCCGTATCGGCTTAGAATGCCGATGGCTTCGCGGCCTCGATCGTCGTTGCCAACAGCACTCAACATGCAAACATCGCCGCCCAACAAGGCGGCATGACAAGCGAAGTTCGCTGGCGCGCCACCAAATTGGGCCCCATCAGAAAATAGGTCCCAGAGCACTTCTCCAAGCGAGATGATAGTTGGCCTCGAGCCACTTGAATTCATTTCGACCTCCGACACAGACTGCACAGCTCACAGACAGTACACGATTGGATGAGTGAAACCAATCCTGCTATGATCCTCCCAAAAGAGGGAGTATGGAGTGCCTCAAGGATTGCTGAAAAAAGTTGCCGTCGTCACAGGCGGTGGTCGCGGAATCGGAAAAGCCATCGCCGAACAGTTCTTGGCCGAGGGGGCTCGAGTGGTCGTCTTTGGGCGGACTGCCGATGAGCTAGACCGCGTCGTCGAAACAGCCCCGGCAAGAGCACTTTCCGTCGTCGGTGATGTCACCAGTCCTGACAACATCGCCGAGCTGGCCGACGTCGTCACGCGCCGATTCGGCCGCGTCGACACAATCGTGCCGTGTGCTGTTCACATCCAACGCGTGCCGTTCGCCGAGTTCGAAGAGGCCGATATACGACAACATTTCGAAGTCAACTTCCACGGCGCGATGCGAACGGTGCAACAACTGCTGCCGACAATGAACCGTGGTGGCTCGATCATTCTGATGACTGGGTTCTTAGAGCAGTCTGGACTAGCTGGCTTGTCGGCGTTTAACGCCAGCAAAGCTGCCTTGCGGTCTGCGGGAAAATCTCTGGCCCTCGAACTGGCGGGGCGAGAGATCCGTGTCAATTGCTTGTCCCCTGGGCCAACAGCAACTTCTCTGTGGGGTGCATCCGACAATCAGACTTCCACCGAGACGACTCAATTCGCGGCCCTGCAGTCGGCGGCTTCAACGATTGAAGATCGATTGCCGCGTGGTCAGTTTGCTTCACCGAAAGAGATCGCTGAGACGGCCGTGTTTTTGGCTTCGGATTCTTCCCACAATCTCAATGGGCAAGAAATCGTCGTCGACGGCGGCTTTGGCGTGAGCTGAGAACACGTTCGTCTGGACGCACCAAAGTTGGAGTGCAGGCTTTAGCCGCCAAATGCACGACTTGCCCCAACTAGTCGCCTAAAAGGCTAGACTCCAACTGTCGGTTCGAGACACACGGTCTACGCCGCTTGCTTTTCTCTTGCGGCGTCTTCGATGACGCTGTTGATTTGGCCGCCCATCAAAAGAACGAAGCCGGTGAAATATAGCCAGATCAAGAGCACAACCACGCCGCCCAGCGCGCCGTAGGTTTCGTTGTAGCGTCCGAAGTTCTCGACATAGACTTGGAATCCTTGAGTAACTCCGACCCAGCCGACGGTGGCGAAGACGTTGCCCGGAGACAACCAATACCACGGCATTTTTCGTCCGGGAACGACCCAATAGATGAACGTTGCCGAAATCAGCAAGAACGCCGACGCGATGCTCCAGCGAACTCCACTAGAAAGCCAAAACTGAATTCGCGGCGTGTCGAGCCACGACATCTTATCGGTGAGGAAGCCTATCACCATTGGACCAACGACCAACAGGATCATTGCCAGCAGCAACAGGAACAGAACACCCAGTGTCATACTCAAAGCCAATAAACTTTGCTTCCACATATGGCGTCCGTTTTCGATACCGTATGCCTCGTCCAAACCTGCCCCGAGTGACAAGAACACTCGCGAACCGAAGAAGCCCAGAAGAAACAAACCCAACGTGATCAGTCCGATCGTCGATTGAGCTTGAATGTCGGTGATCTGCTGACTGATCAACGTCACCACGCTTTCGGGCATGCCGACGTCGATTGCTGTTAGGAACGAATCCAGCACACCTTCCAATGGAAGTTGAGCGACCAAAGCCAGGACGACAATGAACAACGGAGCAATCGTCATCAGCGCCGTATAAGCAAACTGCGCACTGCGAGCATCCAAGTGGTTGTCCCAAAATGCATGGAATGCTCGATACGCAAGTTTCCACGGAGAGATCCCGCCCAAACGCCACAACTGTCCGTAGGTTAATCGGTCTGACGACTTCCCATCAGCCGGCTCAGCAGTGTCATTCGCAGACGCCGCGGGCGCAGGCGTTCCGAGCTTCGCAGTCTTGGCATTAGCGGTTTCAGCCTTGCTCACGCGGAGCCCCTTCCGTTTGCGATTCTTTCTCCGTTGGCCAATTAACTCCAAATGATTCGGCAGGAAAACGCGAGGCAGTGACAGCAGAAGTATCTCGAACATGAGACGTTATTCGGCCACCGAATCAATTCCTTGAAAACTTGCTCCTTTACTTTAGCGTTCCTCCGCTTGCCGTGAGACCAAACTACCGCAAATCCTTTGAGTATACGGTGTAATCGCCGGATGCACCGCCGGAGTACTCCGAAAAATCGATAAAGTTTGCCCAATCCGTAACCCGATATTCTCCAAAGACCGACCTCGCGCAGGCTGCGCGTGTTCTGGCGTGCCTAACTTTTGGAGAGTTGTAATGAAACGAGCCGTCGCCACTTCGATGCTTTGCCTGTTGACTCTAAGCTTGACCGGTTGCTCTTGCCATCGAGCCAAGCTCTATCATCCATCGGGCGTCGTCTACTCGGGCGACTACACAAACGGCTGGTCTGATCCAAGCACTCAACACATCACTGGCAACGACGCCTGTGGTTGCAGTGGTGCAAAGCAGCACGACCATAAGAGCCCCAAACGCAAGAGTAGCGGTTGCAGTTGCGGTCGAGCTCACACCCCCGCCCCAACAACAAGTTGTGGTGGCTGCGGCGGCGATATGTCGTATATCGATCAAAGTTGGAGCTCAGGCTGCTCGTCATGCGGCGGCAACGTGATCAGCTCGGACTGTGCGACTTGCGGCGGCGCGACCGAGACGACCGGCTGCGCAACCTGTGCACAAGGTATCCCGTCCGGCACTACGATCCAGCAAGCTCCGGGGACCAACGTTCCGATGGGAACAAATGGCGTTCCGATGGCTCCTGGCAGCGAAGCCACGGAAGAAGCCGGCGACAGTGACGGCACCGAGGGAGACAGCTCAACACGTCTTCGACCTCAAGACGTTCCCAACACGAATGCTCGCCCGATTCAACAAACGCAGTACCTTCAATGGGTGCCGCGAAAACTCTAGTGGTCGTGCTACGCTCCGCCAGCCGCTAAAGAGCGTCTTTGCCTGTAAACACGACGCCCACGGTACGGACAAGAATCTTTAGGTCATTCCACAAGCAGCAATTCTGAAGATAAAGCAAATCTAGAGCGACCTTGCGACGGAAGCTGTCCAGATTGTTGTCGTCGCCATTGATGACTTGGGCCGGTCCAGTCAGCCCCGGCTTCAAGCCAAGCCGATGCAAGTAATCGGGAATCTCGTTCGATAGCGTTTCGATGAATTCAGGACGTTCCGGACGCGGTCCAACCAAGGTCATCTCGCCACGCAAGACGTTGATTAATTGCGGCAGTTCGTCCAGCCGAGTCTTGCGAAGAAAACGACCAAGCGGTGTGATTCGCGGATCATTCTTTTGTGCGAATTGAGCACCGTGCTTCTCAGCATCCGTTCGCATTGTGCGGAACTTGTAAAGAACGAACGGTTTACCAAAGGCGGCATCGCGTCTTCGGTCTTGTTGCCGCCGTTCTGAGTGGCCACCAGGTATTGGTTTGACGTCAACTTTGCGTCGATCGTCCGACTTCTGCGATCTCAAGTTAAGACCCGTTCGAACTTGTTGGAAGACAATCGGCCCCTTAGACGTCAACTTAACTGCAACTGCAACACACAACATCACTGGCCATAACACGAGTAACATTGTACCGGCGACAAAAACATCCAAGCCACGCTTTACGAAACGCGTGGTCCCACTCAAGCACCGGATGTCTCTTCGCGGTCGCTTCAACTGCAATTGAGTAATCCAGTCCGCCGGCGGCAAGTAGCGCGACACGGCGTACTCGACAACTAAATCAGAAAGATCGTCCCGCCGGACGGTTTCAGTTTGCTCGGCGACTGCGGTAGTGCTCATGATGATCAACTGTTGAAATGAGTCGCGAGGTGGTCGTTCCAAACGCAGGCCCACACGCTCCGAATGTTTGTCCTGTCTTCTAGGTTTGGCACCAATGAGCACCGAAAGTGTTCAGAACAAACAACGGAAGCGCATCCCTGACACAGAAAATGTGCGTTGGCCCGTCACAATGTAGCTTGCCACGCCTGCCCGCACCGTGAATCGACGGTCGATAATCCTGAGAACTTGCTGCCAACGTCATGCATTAAAACATGCACGGAACTGGTGGACTCTGCGGGTTTTGCGGCCACTGCAAGTTGTATGAATTGCGATGAGGTAAAACTCGCACAGGCTGCCCCATCATTCAGCTACGGGTCTCACGCCGGGGGATGTAGATCAACTGTCCGGGCTGAATGATCGCGTTCGAATCCAGACCGTTGCCTTCGATAACCGCTTCTGTCGAGACACCGTACTTCCGAGCGATCGAGGCGACCGATTCACCTCGAAGAACACGGTGATAAAACGCGCGTGCATCGGGCGTTTGCTTCGAATCCAGAATAGACGACGCTGGCGCTCCAGCAATCTCTGAAAACGACTTTGCGTTACCGCTTGCCGTTGTCCCTGGAATTGGATCCGCTTGAACAATCGTTCGTTGACATCCCATCATCAGCAATGACGAGATTCCCACGGTGATAAACAATCCTTGTTTCATCATTTCCCGGCCAAACAATTTGCAACGAGACAATTCTAAAGCGCCAAATGCGTGATCCTTCACTTGGCGGATTGTCGTGTCCAACGCCGGTAAGGTAAACTTCAATTTCGTCGTTTAGACTGGTGCGATCAAAGAAGCCCGGCTTTTTTGAAAAGCCGGGCTTCTACAAACCATATCCAAAATCAGCTCTCACACCCCATGCTGTCCGACTTTCTAAAAATCAGCGATCGAATCCACGTTCTGCCGATCATCCACGGCAGCGGCGATTTTGCGATCGAGGTGCGTCGCGTGATGCTCGGACAGGAATTCGACTGTCTCGCCGTACCACTTCCGCCGTCGTTTCAGCATGACGTCGAAAGAGCCATCGACTATCTGCCAACGATTACCGCGGTCTTGCAGCAGGAAACAACGAATTACCGCACTGATGATTGGTCGCCTGAGCAAGACAGCTTCGACGATGAAACCGTTTGCAGTTATGTGCCCGTCGACCCTTGCCAAGGTGTGATTGCCGCGTTGCGAATCGCGATTCAGGAGCGGATGCCGCGTGCTTTCATCGATTTGGAGACCGATTCGTTCCAAGAAATCTCGACGATCCTGCCCGATCCGTATGCAGTCAAGAAGGTCAACGCCGACAAGTTCGCAGCGGCTGTGCTTCCAGCTTTACGACGTCTCCCCGACGGACAACCGCAAGCTCGCGTCATCGCCATGGCCAACCGGCTCCGTGAGCTGGAACAACAGTTCGAGTCGATTCTGCTGGTCTGCTCCGTTTTAGAATGGCCTTGGATCAAGGAAGCCTACTTCGACCGTACAGAACAAATCGTCGCTGACGACGAAGTCTACGAGACTGGCATCTACGGCGTTGATCCCATCACGCTGATCTTCATGTTGGGCGAGTTGCCTTTTGTAACCGGACTTTATGAACTCGCGCGGGCTGAGTTGGATGAGGACGACAATCTTTCGGTTGACGCGGTCAAGGCAGTCATGCTGGCCGCCCGTGATCGATATCAGCAAGAGCTTGGTAACCGAGCCCGTCGGATCACGCCCAAACTGTTAAAAACGTACTTCAAGTATGTCCGCAACCTTTCGCTGGTCGAGCATCGCATGACGCCGGACATGTACACTCAAGTCGTCGCGGCTCAACAGATTTTTGGTGACGAGTATGCGATCCACTTGGCCGAAACTCTGCGGGCCTATCCTTACCACCGAGAATTCGGTCTCGACATGCTTCGTATGGGAAATGATGAAGCACAACTGCCGGATGGCACCATCACCGGCATGAAGTGCCGGCTTCCTGGAGTCCCCGGCAGTTGGCGAAGCTGCCAACTTAAGCCGCGTCCAGCAAAAATTGACCAAGACAAATGGCAATCGCTTTGGAATCCGTTTCGCCAATGTAGCTGGCCCGAAGAAGATGTCGCCATCGAGAAATTCCGAACGCACGTCAAAGACGTCGCGTTGGGAATCTTGACTTCTGACTTTGCTCAGACCGAGAAATTCACAACCAGCATCAAGGACGGATTGGACATTCGCGAAACCGTGCGGAATTGGCACACTGGCGAAATCTATGTGCGCAACTTTCCGCCGTCGATGGGAACATTGGACTGCGTCTTGATGTTCTTTGACTCGCCCGCCGACCCGCGCGATTACCCTTGGCGGACGACATGGATGGCCGAGCATCATGACGAGTCCACGCTCGCATTATTCGCGACCAGTTTTCACGAAGAGCTGGTTGGTCCCGGAATCGGACTAGCCACATACGGCGGTGCCCTGTTTCTGTTTCCGCCACGTCCCATTCCAGATGTCTGGACGGACCCTCGATTAGACTTCTGCGACACACTCGAGGAACGCTTGCTGGCCGGTGGATGCATTCACAGCCAAGAACATCACATTGCCATTCTTAGCGATTCACCACCAGGCGCTGCGTGGCGACGGCTCGCAAAAACCTATGGCAAGAAGCTGATCCATGTACCGCTAAGTCGCTTTAGCCAAGCCACGATTCAACAGTTGCGGCTTTTCCATGTCTTAAATGGACACGAAGTGCGCAGCTACGCCGCCCACTTTATTCGCAAGGCGTAGCCAATGTGGCCCCGCGACTCCGTTCGCGGGGCGCGAAACAATGCCCCGCGACGGAATCGTGAGGCCACAGCATCGACATTGTCAAACCTTACCGGTTACGCAGACTCTACGCGTCGCACGACTTATAGCAAATCTACCGGTCGTACCGCTCGGACCTAATGTATTGACAGGCATTTAGGGCCGCCCGGTGGTTGACTGTTCCGGTTCTAACGGTTCTGGCGGTCGTGCCAAAGTCTCTGGGTCCGGTTAGAACGATTGTGCTGAAGGACAGTTCTGTAGTGGTCGAGATATTAGGAATCACATAGTCGGTACAAACCGTACAAGCATCAGTTCCGCTGCATGCTCGTTGCGGGCGTACTCCGGTCACGCCCGGTGTGATGACATCAATCAAAAGACTGAATCTCGATCAGGAATTGTCGGAATGCACTTTTCATCTTGGCTCAAGAGTCTCCGCAATCGTACTCAACGAGACATCCAGGTTCGTCGCCGCCCCAACACGGCAGAGAACAACAGAGCAATTGAAGCATTAGAAGACCGTACACTCTTGTCGACGACGTCTCTATTCACAACCGAAGGCGAATTGATCGTCGAGTCCAATGCCGCGAACATTGTGATTCAAGAGAATCCCAACGCCACCGGTTTCGTTCAAGTCTTGATTGACGGCAACGTCGACACGTCTCTGCCCCCAATTCAAACCGCTGATGTCCAATCCATCTTGGTCGTGGGTGGTGACGAGCCGAACTCAATCGACCTCAGCGGCATTACGGCCGCCGTCTTCACGAATTTGTCCGAGATCGAACTTGCCGGCGGTGATGGCGACGACACCATTGTCGGTGCGATGGATGTCGACGCAACGATCGAAGGTAACGACGGCGACGATGCTATTACCAGCTTGATGGCTGGGGACACAATCGACGCTGGTGATGGTGACGACACGGTATTGGCCGGAGCCGGCGACGATAGCATCTTGGCCGACCATGGTGCTGACAGTGTCGATGGAGCGGACGGAAACGACACTATAGATGGTGGTGATGGAGCTGACACGATCCAAGGCGGTGCCGGTGATGACAGCATAACCGGTGACGATCACGGCGACTCACTTGATGGTGGTGCTGGCAACGACACCATACAAGGTGGGCGCGGTGCCGACACATTGATCGGCGGCCTTGGCAATGACTCGATTAGCGGCGGCCGCGAAGACGATTCGCTGTCTGGAAGTGCTGGAGATGATACGCTCCAAGGCAACGCCAACAACGACACCATCAATGGCGACACTGGTAATGACTCGATCAACGGCGGTGTCGGCGATGACGTCGTGTTCGGAAACGAAGGAGCTGACCGCATCGTCGGGCACATGGGTGAAGATTCACTCGAGGGAAATGATGGCAACGACACCATCTTCGGTGGTGCTGGTCACGACAAGATCGATGGCGGGTTAGGCGACGATCAACTACGGGGCCAAGGCGGCAACGACACGATCTTCGGAGGCGGCGGAAGCGATGATGCCAACGGCGGTGACGGAAACGATCTAGTTCAAAGTATCTTCGTTCCCCTGCTCCCCATCCCAATAATTACGATAGACGACGTAACCCTCGATCCCGAAGCCGGCAACAATATTGGTTTGGGATTTGCCGCAGCCGACGTGCTGGCGAACGGCGGAATTGGCCCGCAAGACATTGTTGCCGCGGACTTGATGGGCGACGGAGTCCTTGACCTGATCACCGCGAACTCTGAGTCAAGCGACGTCACTGTTTACCTTGGCAACAGCGATGGAACTTTTGCTGCCGCAAACTCTTTCGGAGCAGGCACGGCTCCCGCTGCAGTCGCGGTTGGCGACATTACAGGCGACGGAAACCCCGACTTAGTTACCGCCAACAGCGGTGCGTCGGACGTCAGCGCCTTGCCCAATAACGGCAACGGTACGTTCGCTATGGCGGCAACTTTCGCTGCTGGTGCTGGTCCCAGCGATGTTGTGATCGTCGATTTGGACGGTGACGGCGATATGGACGTCGTTGTTTCTAACTCGACGGACAACAATATTTCGGCCCTTGTTAACGATGGCACCGGCATGTTTGCGGCTCCCGCCAACGAAGCCGTCAACATGGCCCCGGCGGCACTGGCAACAGCTGACTTTGACGGCGACGGTGACGCTGATATCGTGACAGCAAACAACGGATCGGACGACGTTTCATTCTTAATGGGTGACGGCGATGGAACATTTCAAGCGGCCGTCAACACTGCCGTTGGTGTCAGTCCGACCGACATTCTTGCCCTTGATGTCAATAACGATGGCAACATCGACGTCGTGACCGCCAACCAAGGTTCCGGCGATGTCTCGATCCTCTTGGGCAACGGAGACGGTACATTCCAAGCCGCGACGAACACCGTGGCAACTGGGGGAATTCGATCGATCGATTCTTTTGACATCGATGGCAACTCAACTCCCGATCTGGTTTACTCCGCCGCTGGTAATGCCTTCGTCTTGACGAACGACGGCACGGGCACCTTCGCCGCGCCAGCCGGACCATTTTCGAATGGCACAGGTGCGAACTCGACGGCAATCGCGGCCGGTGACTTCAATGGCGATGGCCTCGGTGATGTGGCAACTTCCAACTCATCCAACAATGCGTCAGTGTTGCTGCAAGCTCTTGGCACAAGTGATGTCACCTTCACTGTCACCTTGTCGAACTCGTTTGATTCGGACGTGACCGTCGACTTCATCACGGTGGATGGTACGGCGACAGCCGGCGAAGACTATTCATCGACGCTCGGAACACTGACGTTTACACCAGGCGTTTTGACTCAGACGATCACTGTCACCGTGCTTGATGACAACATGGTCGAGATGGACGAAACGTTCTTTGTGAACCTGTCCAATGCTGTCAACGGAATGATCTCCGACGGCCAGGGACAAGCCACCATCGTCGACGATGACACGAATACGGCGCCTCCAACTCCGGGTGCGTTTGACATCGTCGTGAACTTTACTGGCGGGCTGACGCCTTCTCAGATGGCCACGTTTACAGCGGCTGAGCAACGGTTGGAATCCATTATCGTGGGCGATGTCCCGGACATTACCGTTCCTGGAATCGGAATGGTCGACGATGTTGTGATCGACGCAATGGGAGTCGCCATTGACGGTGTCGGCGGAATTCTTGGTGCGGCAGGACCGAACTTCTTGCGACCGGGTAGCAACTTGCCCGCTGCTGGAATCATGATGTTCGATACCGCTGACTTGGCGGCTTTAGAACAAGCCGGTCAGTTCACTGATGTCATCAATCACGAAATGCAACACGTGCTTGGGTTCGGAACGATTTGGGGAATCCTTGGCCTTCTGCAAAACCCGGCCTCGCAAGGCGGCAATGATCCTCGATTCACTGGCCCTGCAGCCGTTGTCGAATACAACGCTCGGTTTAACGACACGGCGACTGGCGTTCCTGTCGAAGCAATGGGCGGTCCGGGGACAGCCGATGGCCACTGGCGTGAATCTGTTTACAACAACGAGTTGATGACCGGTTTCATTAATCCAGGCATCAACCCAATCAGCCGAAGCACGATTGCTCAATATGAAGACTTGGGCTACGTCGTGGATATCAACCAAGCCGACCCGTTCTTGGTGGCGCCAAACGCACAGCAAGATTTGGGACTACCACCAGAACGCGCCCAAGCACTTCTGGGCGGTCGCATCTTGGCCTTGCCCCCAGATCAGCCGAATATCATGACCAATCTACTGAAGCAAATGGGCAAGAACGATTTGAACGCCATCATACCCGCCGTTCGCAACTTCCCATCGGCGACCGGTGGTACTGGCGGCTTAGCAATTGACTTCGATCCGGACACACTGCGCGGCGGCGGCGGCGACGACACCATTATTGGTTTTGACGCGAACGATGTTTTGATCGGCGGAGTTGGCAATGACAGCCTGGATGGCGGCAACGGCAACGATACGTTCTTCGGCGGAGCCGGTGACGACACCATCACGGGTTCGGCTGGCAACGATGTCTTCCAAGGTCAAGGCGGCAATGACGACCTCAGCGGCGGCGACGGTGACGACGACTTCATCTGGCGTGGCGACATTGATGGCTCGGATACCGTCGACGGCGGTGACGGCAACGATTCGGTTGAGGCTCGCGGCCAAGGCGTCCAAGATCGCATTGAGGTCTCGCAGCGATTGTTGCTCTCGGCAAGCGGCAGCACGATCGAAGGCGCCGAGATGCAAGTCAGCGAGCGAAACGCAACGATTCGACTTCGCAACAACATTGAGGATATTGTTGTCAACGCAAGAAACGGCAACGATCGCATCACAGTAACCGATCTCGACTTCGTGCCCTTGACCAGCTTGACGCTGAACGGCGAGGCTGGCAACGACACGATCTCTCTTGCCAATGCGGACATTGGAGCTGTCCGCGTCTTCATCAATGGTGGCGCTGGCAACGATGTCATCACGGGAAGCAACGGTACTGATCGAATCTCCGGTGGCGAAGACGACGATCAACTGTTCGGTGGCGATGGCGACGACATCATCGATGCCAACGAAGGCAATGACTTGCTGGAGGGCGGCAATGGCAACGACACGTTGCTTGGAAGCGAAGGAGTTGACACGCTTCGCGGCAATGCGGGTGACGACAACCTTTTTGGCGGCGTTGGCAACGACAGCTTGACCGGCGGCACAGGTGACGACACGCTGTCTGGCGACATTGGTCACGATCGGTTGCGTGGGAACTCGGGCAACGACTCGTTGACGGGCAGCATTGGCCGCGACACGATTCTTGGTGGTGCGGGTGACGACACACTAGATGGTGGTCGTAATGCTGACACGCTGGATGGCCAAGGTGGCAACGACATCATTCGCGGCGACCACGGCGATGATCGCATCGATGGCGACACCGGCGATGACACGATCAATGGCGGCGACGGCGATGACACAATCATTGGCGGCGATGGCAACGACGGCATTGTTGGCGAAGATGGTAACGACTGCCTAAAGGGCAACGCAGACGATGACACGATCGTTGGCGGTGACGGCGACGACTCGATGTTTGGAGGTGCCGGCCGAGATATCCTCGCGGCTAACAACGGCGACGACTTCATCAACGGCAACGGCGGCGTCGACACAATCAATCCGGGTGAAGGAGACGACCGAATTGAGGATCCGATGAGTGAAATCGATGACGAATTTGTGTTGTCTGACGAGATTCTTGAGTCGCTCGACACGAACGTCTAGAGCGTCGCAGCGAAACATCGTGCCCCACTACTTGTCAGGACCGTGGTCCTCGATACCATCTTCCTCTGCGAATGGGTCTGGGAATAGCTGGATGGTGCAGTCGACCATCAACCAACTCAATCCACACAGCACATAAGCGCCGCAAGCAATCAAGAACGTTGGCGTCCAACCAAATGACTCGCTGACAAATCCATAAACGATCGGGGCAACCATCGCCCCAACGCCGGCGACAGCATTGTTGAAAGCAAACACTGACGCCGTTGCGTTTCCGCTGATGTCAGTCACCGTCCCCCATCGTGTTGAGAGACTCGAGTCGGCAAAGATCTTGACAAACAGTAAGATCGAACAAAACACGTAAGGGCTGTCGCGGTACAATAAAGCGACGCCAAGGATAGCGGCCGCACCACATTTGCCGATACAGCCGATCAAACTGCGCGTCCACCGGCGATTCCCGGTCGCTCGAATTAACCAGTCGTTGATGAACCCGCTGCATGCTCCACCAATCGCCCCGCCTAGTAGCGGCAATGCCGAATAGATTCCCATCTCCTTGAACTCCAACTTGTATTCCTCAAACAAGAACAAGGGAATCCAGGCCGAGTAGATGTTGTCGGCGATCGTGCTAAACGTGGACGCAGCATTCAGAAATGCCAAGTTGACTAGGGCTCTTTTATTCGTGTTGGTATTCCTGATTCTATCCAACAAGCCAACTTTCGGCTCATTACTGGGCGGCGGCTCATTGTCGCCAATCAATTCGACTTCAGAATCGTTCGTCCAAGAATGCTCGCGAGGTGAATTGCGAAATAGCATCAAGTGCAACAATCCATGAAGAAGGCCGCCACCGGCAATGATGAAAATGCCAATTCGCCAATCCAAACCGAAATAGCCGATCAGCAATGCCGCTAACACAAGATTCGAGCTCATTCCGCCAATCCGCCCAAAGGCAACTCCGGCTAAGCCTTGCGCCATCGTGCGTGATGATGACGGAAACCAAATCCGAGTGATCCGGCTTACCGATGAAAAGGCGCCGGCTTGTGCCGTTCCGAACAACGCGCGAGCAACGGCGAGCATCGTGACGTTTGGTATTGCGTGCATCGCTAATGCAATTGACGAGAGAATAATGACAACGCCCAAAAAGATATGAGCCCCGGCAACATCCGCTATCACGCCGGCCGGAAACTGAAACACCGAATAGGTGACTGAAAAGCATAAATCGAGCAAGCCAAGATCGTCTTTGCCCAAGCCATACTCTTCAACCAACGTGGGTTTGATCAAAGCGAACGCGTATCGGTGCAGATACAGATACCACGATGTTCCACAGCTGAGAGCTAGGACCAAGAAGCGTATCGATGTTGGCCGCTCTTGCGAAAGTTGCGCGTCTTGTGAGGTCATCTATTAACTCCGGATATCCCAGGGGCATGTTGATCACGATACCCTGGTCACGCTTCGCAGTCTCGTAAGAGTGAATGTCCGAATTTAACGGTTGTATCGACCGCACCGCCTTTTCTGAATTCAACGCGGCCAGACGTCGATACAGCCAGCATGATGGAATTCGAACGCGAGATGTTGAAACAATATGAAGACTGGCGCACTGTATTGGAAGCGTATCGCGATCACCAGCTTCAGCTCAAGGAAACGGATCCAGAATTTGACGGCTGGATTCCACGCTTAACATCTTTCTCCGGCATGATTGTTCCTGACGAACTAAGCGAGATTCACGGAAAGCTGATTGCGCTTGGATTAATTAAAGTCCAATTGGAAAACCGCGCTGGCGGAGTCCGCTACCAGGTGACTCGACAAGGCCGCGAAATGCTCGGTGAAAAGACTCACGCGACTGAGTCCGAGTGCGCAGCTTAGCATCTTTGCTTGTGGCAGATTTGTTGCCTTGTTATCGAAGCGATCCACTTCGATAATTGCGATAAAGGCCAAGCCATGAAAGATGCCGCATCGCAAATACCGGAAGACGCACAACAATTCCGCATCCGTGGTGGACGCAAACCGATCGTGGTTTACATCCATGAGGATACTGGCACGATCTATTTCCAGAATTGCCATGTGCCGCACAAGTTTCTCGCCAGCGCTACCCCGTCGTACAGTTGCTCAATCGACGATACCCAAGCCGTGCACGTCTACCGCGGACAACGTCAACCCAAAGAATCTTTGACTATCATCAGCGATGAGGGTAAGGCTGTGCTTGTCGATCAGGGCGCGAATTACAAAGTGCTTCGCGACAAGATGAAGCAGCTCGTGCCGGTCGAGAAACCAGGTTATTCTCGAGAAAATCCGATGATGGGCGCCATCTATTTCGGAGGGGCACTGATAGGTCTGGCACTTGGAGTTGCTTGCACACCGAAGCAATCGACCGACATGACGCTTGGCATCTTCGTTACAGTTGGCACAACTCTGGGACTAGCGTCAGGTCACGTGTTGATATGGATAGCCGATCGCTATCTGAAGATCAATCTTGTTCGTCCACTCGGATATGGCATCTTCGCGATGTGTAATGGTGTAGTGAGCGCAGCCCTGTTGGGCTCGCTGGTGAACTGGAATACCTTCGTTCAAGGAGCCATCCTGTTGCTTTGTGGAAGTGGAATGGCTGGCTTTACTTACGGCGTTTATCAACAGCGGCGAATCTCAGCGCGGCAGAACCGAGACAAAACGGTTGATGACTACGGCCAATCACTGGGTGAGTAAATTGACTCCAGCAAGCATTCCAGCAACAAACTAGTCCTTGCCAATGCTCCAACGGAGGAAGGCCTCCATAAAACCGTCTAAGTCTCCGTCAAGAATTGGAGTCGGGTTGCCAACCTTCATGCCGGTTCGGACATCCTTCACGTATTGATCCGGATGAAGGACATAGTTGCGGACAGTCTCGCCACCGAAGCCGATCTTTGATTTCTGGCCGCGCTTTGCTGCGAGTTCCGCGTCACGCTTTTCTTTTTCGATTTGGAACAATTTGGCGATCAACATCTTTTGAGCCGACGCGCGATTCTTGTGCTGAGACCGCTGACTCTGACACTGAACGACAACACCCGTTTCCAAGTGCGTCAATCGAATGGCCGAGTCCGTCTTGTTGACATGTTGGCCGCCGGCACCGCTGGCTCGATATGTGTCTTCCCGCACATCTTGATCCCAATTGATCTCGATATTAACGGAATCATTCAATTCCGGTGTCACATCAACGGCAGCGAACGAAGTGTGGCGTCGACCGGCTGAGTCGAATGGGCTGATACGAATCAATCGATGATTGCCGGTCTCACCTCGCAAGTAGCCAAAACAATAGTTTCCTCGAATCGCGATCGTAGCGTTACGAATTCCGGCTTCTTCCGCTGGCGAAATCTCCATCAACTCGGACTTAAAACCACGACGCTCGGACCAACGTTGAAACATTCGCAACAACATCTCGGCCCAGTCGGATGAATCTGTCCCACCTTCGCCGGCTTGAATTGATACGAAGGCACCGCAGCCGTCTTCCGGATTCGACATCATCGCTTGCAGCTCAACAGCAGCAAGTTGCTCGCCCAATGAAGTAGCAGCTTGAGCGACCTCGGCGACATTTTCATCCGACGGATCGTCATCAGCGAATTCGATCAACACCTCAAGATCACCACTTTCCGAGACTAGCTGGGAAAGCGGCTTTGTGGTGAGGTTTAGGCGTTGGAGCTCGCCGACAGTTTCTTGCGCCTTGTCTGGGTTGTCCCAAAATCCCGGCGCAGCCATCTCGTCATTAATCTCGTCCGTTCGCTTTAGCTTGGCGGGCAAGTCAAAGAGAGTCTCGCAAATGGAGAATGCGATTCATCAATTCTTGGCACTGTTCGCGAAGTTCATTGTCCATGACGTCGATTGCAATCTTGCTAAACTTGATCAGAATAATGGGCGTTCAAATCTATTCGCTTGTTCCGAAGTCGTCAACCGAGCTCATTGTTCTCCCAATAGCCAGGTCAACATGAAACGTGAAGACATTCTAATGCTGGCGGGCGCGGCGTTTTTGGTCGGCTTTTCCTACATCGATGACCAATGGAGCATGTTTTGGCTCTGCTCTGGCCTAGGTCTGGGAATCTGGACCATGGTGGCGATGCTGAACGACTCGAAAGAAAACTAACGCGTTTTCGTAAGAGATGGAAACCCGAAGCGTGAGTTTCCAATGTCATTTCGACGTCGCTTTGACTTCGTTGAAGACTTCGCCGTGGACTCCGTGATGGCGGAACAAGATTGTTGGCACGCCATCTTGCTTCTCGACCGCTACGCTTAAGAAACCACCTCTTACTTTGTGGTAAGGCTGGATCTTTGCATCTCGTCCGGGCGAGCCGCCGGCGTGCTTGTCGCTTGCTGGGCCGCATGAGAATTCGTGCAATTTCGTCTTGGGGTCGATCGAGAAATACTGCCAATGCCGATCGCCGCAGCATACGAAGAAGTTCTTCAGACCCTTTTCGGCCGTCCAGTCACGAAAGTGATTTCCCGCCGTGGCGAAGGCGTCGTTCGAGTGATTATCGTTCTTACCCTTTGCACGGTCCGGACCCACGATTGGCGTCGGACTAATCAGCACGCGAAAGTCGGCGTCGCTTTCGAGAATCGTTCGCTTCAACCATTCCCGTTGTTCCTTGCCCCAGATCAACTTTTCAGGTCCGTCGGGATCCGTGTTGGCGGAGCGAAAATCGCGTCCCTCGGCCACCCAAATCTGCAAGCCCTTGCCCCAACGAATGGTTCGATAAAGCGACTTGCCCATGGGAACTTGCTCCCGATAAATGGCTAAGCCTTGCGGAAACGTCAGCGGGTTCATCCACTTCGCGGACATGGTCGGCCAACAATCATTGACCCACGCATCGTGGTCGTCCTTCTCCCAATAGCCGGGAACAAAACGGTGGAACTCGACGTGCCGTGGCAATGAATACATCCGATGCCAGTGATAACGCGCCAACTCAATAGTTCGAGCCCGCGGCGATTCACTATCGAGATAAACCGTATCGCCCGTCGGCACAATGAAATGAGGCTTCAGCTTCGCCATCGCGGGATAAATGTGATATCCGTCTCGATGATCCAAGTCCCAATAAGATTGGCCGGTGACGACTGTAAACAATACGTCTTGCCACTTGTCGCCAGACCCCGGAGTTCTCAGTGAGCCGGTTTGAACGGTTGGTTTCGAGTTCTCGTCGCTTCGAGCTTCGACCTTAAGATAGTACTTGCTGGCTGGCTTCAGCCCATCGATGCGAAACTGGTGGCTGAAGTCACTGGCGGCTTTCACATCGGCCCACTCACTGACGACTGCATTGTTAAAGTTCGCGGATGCGGAGTGCGTGACGCGGACTTGTCCAGTCGCTCCAGGAGTGGCCCCTTCTCGATCGGACACCTTGATTGGTGACGGCGTGTACTTCGCAACTCGAGGTTCTCGTTTCTTGGGATCTCGATAACCGTCCCAATTTCGCTCGGCATTCTTCGTGATTCGAGTCCAAACGATTGCCGAGGTATGGTCGACCTCGCCAACTCGAAATCCCATGGCCATTTCAGCAGTTCGTGCAGAACTGACAATCGCAAGAGTCAAAACCAAACTGGCAAGAAATCGATTTCGCATACGTCTTCCCGGCAAATCAAAGTGCTCATTCCTCAAGGGTATTCGCAGATTGTAGATAACGAGATCGACCAACAAAAGGATCGCTATGGGGCTTGACGGTTGAGACGTGAAACGGCGTCGCGCACCTCAGTTTCAAATCGAGATGGCCAATCGGTCTTTTGAAGCCTTGTAATTGTTTCCTTCGCTGCGTCTGTGTTACCAGCCCGAATTTGAGATTGGGCGAGATGAATTAGGCCATTCGGTTCCAATGACCGCAGCTGAGAAACTTGGCGCCAATGCAAAACGGCTTCGCGATAGCGTTCTTGGATATCACGCAACCTCGCCAATACCTCATGATGTTCGGCTTCCATGGGCGAAGCTTCAATCACGGCCGTAGCGGCACGTTCTGCCTGTTCTTCGTCATCACGAAGGCGCCTTTCCAGAGATTGATAATGCTCCAAATTATGGCGATCGATGTCGATTAGACTCAGCAATTGACGCACAGCACCCTTGTCATCTCTTGCGGAATCATAGGCGGAAATCAAAGCCTTCTGGGTTTCGACGTCACCGGGTTGCAGCTCGACCGCAATCTTTAGTTGTTCAATGGCCAACTTGAATTTCTTCTGTTTCAAGAACGCCTGGCCAATCGAACGACGGATGATCGCGCTGTCTTGCCCGGTTTCTTTCGCCTTTTCATTCAGTGTTGCCACGAATTTCGGAAGGTCCGGTGCGGACAAGGTCACCGAATCTAGTTTCGAGACGGCCGTCACTCGTTGCGAATAACGTGGTCCCCAGCTGACAATCGCTCCCGCTGCAGCATCGACAGCCTTAGCAGTTTGCTTCAACGCAGAATGCGCGTCAGCAAGCCACGTGTAGTACGTCGACAATGTGCCATGGCCGATACCACGCGTCGGATGGTTTCGTTGATGGACTGGAATCAGCTCGCCCAACAGATCAATCGTAGGTTGATTTAGCCTCAGATCGTGAACACAGCGGGCAAGCTGGCTGATGTTGTATTCCGTCCAGCGACCGCTCTGTCGGCAGAGTGCGAGCGTTTCGTCATACAACTTCTTGCCCTGTTCAGGCCGCGACGATCGGTAGTATGCGGTGATCAATTCCACTCGATAGTGAAGGCTTAAATCGTATCGCGCGATCAATCCCTCGAGTAACGGTATCGATTCGGCATAACGTCGGACGTCTCGATGGTGCAACCAATCGACCAACGTGGCAATTGCCGAATCGTTCAGCAATTCTTCCTTATGAGCCTCGAACATGATCTCGATGGCTCGCTGACGATGCCACAGTCCATCGAAGAAATACCGTCCGATATAAACCACCGAACGAGGTGACTTGCGACGAGTCTTGAGCACCTCTTCAGCCACACGAGCGAAGTCAGCTTCTTTCGAACTCCAGAAATGGTAGTTCCGGCGATAGAGATAGCGGCTGTATTGATTCCTCGTAATCAGATCACGTCTGAGTTCATTCAGTGTCAAGACTAGCAAGCGAGGCTCTAAATCTCCGAGTCCCGCATCGCCAACCTTACGCCGCAAGTCCGCGAACTGATACCCAAATCGAGCCCACGCACGCTCCCACGTGTTATGAAATCTTGCAGGATAGTTTTCCGATCGATCGATCAAGAATTCCAGGGCAATTCGCGCCCCCAACAAGTTTCGCAGTTGAGACGCAAAATTGCTGATGATCTGCGAATAGTTATTGCGTTGTTGTTTCAGAATTCGTGGCAAGGTCTCAAACGCGTGTTCGCGCATATCTTTCCGTAGCGTCGGAAAGTTCTTCTTCTTAGCGATGCCAAAGACATTGTTAAGCCGCCGCAACACTTGATACCGATGATTATCGTCGCCACCATCAGCCTGCTTCAGGATGAAGGGGCTCAAATTTTTATACAGTCCTGCTCTTTCGCCCAGCGAAACTCTGCTGTCAGCTTGCAAGGCTGACACATAGACTGACGTCAAACGCTCAATCAACCAATTGCGCTGGCCAGTGTTCAACGGATTCTCGAGGTGTCGTTGCACAACCTTCTCAGCATCGGAATGCCGATTCAGTTGCTCGAACATCTGCACATAACCTGACAAAGGAGTATTTGCATTCGCGGGCCAGCCGTCGGGGTGAGTTTGTTCGTATTCGCGAAGAACGATCTCCATTCGCTGCAAGCCAGCCTCCCGTTGGCCATACGGACTGAATTTCGTATTGGCAAGAAAATAACCGGTCCAAAGCCGATCGTCGGTCCCTGGTGTCTCTCGACGATGGAGTTCTTCCAATTGGCGAAACTGCTCTGCTGACAATTCCGCGTGGCGAATGTGCCCCAGTGAATCAAGGAACTCGGCCATTTGTCGGCCCTCGCCCGATTCCCACTCGCGATCAAAGGCTCGTTTGAGTGCGTTCAATGAGGCAACAATATGCGGCCCCGGCTGATTCAACACTTCTGCCGCCTTCCTCTCAACCTGCGCCTCGAGCAAATCCAAAGCTCGGCGATCCAGCGTCGTTAAATCACGCATTCTTAAGACTTCAATTCGCGCCAGCATCTCATCAACGGTGGCTTCCTTGCGAATCTCGCGAAGCACGGTCGTTCGAAGTCGACCTAAGAAGTTGTAAACCTGCCCTCGAGTTCGACCGATGAGCGAATCCGGCACGACCTGCAAGAGCCGGAAGTCGCGGCATGCCTTGTAAAAGCTGGCAAGGTCGTACAAATAGTTTCCGGGACTTGCGGACTTCTCCAGCAGAGCTTGGAACGCGAACAAGACGCGCTCGTCAAGTTCCGTTGGCAAGGTACTTCCCTGTCGTTCCCACACATAACGTCGACCGCTCACAAACGAACGCAACTGGTTTTCCTGGATAACTTTGAAGGCCCCGATCTTCGCACGCTTATAATCAGCCTTTTGATCAACGAACAAATACCAATTTGCCAATTCATCGTAATCGCCACTGGTCAGCTGCGAATCCTTCTCGATCTCGTTGAACAGATTAATGGCTTTCTGCACCTCGCCACGCTCGGCGGCCAAGCGAGCCAGCATTCGTTGCCACGGCACAATGTATTCGTCTTCACGAATCCATTTTCTCAATTCGCGATCCAACTCGCGCGGCTTGTCCATGGCAATCAGCACGTTGTACTTCAGTCGCTTCCACGCACCGTCGGCTTTGCTATCGGCGATTCCCGCATCGATATACTCAAGTAATCGCTGTGCCAATTCGGGTTTTGCGGACTTGCGTAAGGCAAGGTTCGCAAACGTCATCAACGCGCGTTGCTGCACTGCCGTCTTGATTGCCTGTTCGACCAACAGCTTTCTTCGCGCTGTGCCTTTCAACTTTCGGTCCGCGTTGTTTGGCCGAGCAGGCCGCTCGCCAAGAATCGCAAGGCACTCGCTGATGACTTTCTTGAGCTGACGGTTCTGCCGCACATCCAAATAGATACGCTCGATGACCAACCACTGCTTCAGCAAGCCATCATGCCCATCGACTTGCTTTGCCAAGTGATCCGACAAGCCTTTGTAAGCGTCTTCGATGAATGACTTTCTTTCCGCCACCAGCTCTTGTCGCGTCAGCTTCTCAGGGTGTCCGGTGTCTTGCAGGGCTTGATTGGCCGCGTTGTACCGAGCCTCAAGCATCTTGTCGACAAGCTCCTGGACGGCTCCGATTTGAACGCCAATCTGACCAATGGCGTCATTCTTGGAAAGCTCCGTCAGCAGACTGAATGCCTCTACTTCATTCTTTTCCTGCCAAGGCTCGCGAAGCAACGCATAGAAAAGCTCACGAACGTAGGAATCGCGGTAAGCTTTATTTGCCTTCTCAATCTTCGCTCGCAAGAACGCGAAGTACTCCGAGTCGCGCAAGTACGACAAATACAGGTTCGTCAGCGTCGAAGCAATCATCGCCTTTTCATCATTCATGTCCTTCGTATGCTTCAGCTTGTTCCATCGTTGGCGCATGGTTTCGATGATTGGCGTCCACTCGCTGGCATCGCGTGATGGCTTGCCACCTCGAGCCCAACGCGTAAAGTTCTGCAAACGCTTCGCGCTCAACGTTGGGGCTTCTGCCTTGAGTTTCTCGAAAATCCGAACACGTACTAAATCCGCGTTATCACTTTGCGCGAATTGATACTGTCCGATGATCGGATTCATCACCTTGTAAGCAAGGTCGACTTGCTGCTGCTTCTCCATGAAATGCAAAAAGGTCTTTTGCAGCGGTTCGAGCCAGATTGGATCGATGTATTGCCAATTCAAATTCCAGCCGCGTCCCAACGCGAATTCCATACCGGCCAGAAGCTTGGATTGTTGCGGTTTCGTCAACAAACCGGCGACTTGTCCATCGTTCATCCACTTCAACGCCAACGCGTTGCCATCCTTCATTCGGTTATCAAACGTCAGTGCTGACAGATGTCGGGTGTAGGCCGATTGCGTTTCCGACTGCGTGGCGATCCACTGCTCGGTCACCTCGACTAAAGCCGCTGACTCTCCGCGACTTCGCAGCAAATCGGTCCATGCTTCCCAGATGAGATCGAACTCGTAGTCAACGTACTTTCGCCCTGATTGAGTCAGCGATTTCAGCCACTGATCCGCCTTTTTATGTTCACCAAACAGTGACAAGTCCTGGGCATACCGAGTTTGATGGAAAACGTTCCAAGGCTGTTCCTCTGCCTGTAGCTTTTGCAAATCAAGGTGCTCGCGCAACCTGCCGAGACTTCGTAGCACGCGAATCTGATGGTCTCGCCAAGTAAAACTCGCCCCGCATATCGCAGGCTGCCGATCGTAAACCGGCTTCAGCGTTTGCAATACAGTCGCCGTCTCGCTCCAACTGCTGATGCTAATCGCTGAATTCGTCAAATGCTGCGCCAACGATAAGTCGCCGGGCTGCGAATCCTCGAGCTTCTCAGCTAGTCGCTGAATCAACTCGAACGCTTCGGCATTGCGCCGAGCGGTCTTAAGAAGCTCAAGATGAATCCAATTCTTCAGGGATTTGTCCCCCATCAATTCGGCCAACTTTTCAAATTGAGCCAGCACGTCGTCCCACTTTTGAATCCGAGCCGATCGGATGATCAGGACTAATCGATCCTCGAAATCAGCGGCACCGTTCAGCGCGGCCGTTTCCGCGTCTCCGATTTTTGGAAGTGGATGCTTTATCAACTGCGAGGATTCACGCATCTGCAGCTCGTCCGCAGTCCGCTTTGTGAAGTCAGCCGCATTGAGTAATGTCAATCGAGTACTCGACTTCGACTTCACTCTGTTATTAGCGTCTCTTGATTCAACCTTTTGCGCCCACCAAGCCCCTTCAATCTGCACAAATTCACCGTAAGTGCGATTCGTCGTCAATTTGTTGTCTTGGAAAGACTGAAACTTGACCACCACATTTTTCTCGATGTCGACCGAAATGCGTACTTGATAATTAGAGTTCCTCAAATTCGTCAAAAGCAATTCGCGAATGTTGCCCTTCGCTTCAATCTCGACCTTGTAGTCGCGATACGTAACGTGCAAACCGTTTCCAAATGAATGAAAACCGATCGGTAACGATTGCATGCGTTCTGCGGCAACAGATTCGCGAACTTGCCCTGCTCGAAACGCCTCGTTGATGACACCGCGTTCCTTTTTGTTGTACCAGTTGATAACTCTTCCGTTACCCGGACTGCTTGACGTCGACAACCAAGCGTCTTTGGAGTACAGCGTTTTCAATTCGCTATGGCTTGTGTGTCGATTCCAACGCGGATCGTAGTAGTCACTTGTCGAATCCAACTGCAATCGCTCGATCTCTTTCAGCCAATCATTTCGCAGCAGGCTCTTCGATATCGCTAGAGCCTCCTTAGGCCACGGGGACTTCTGTTGTTTGGCTTGTGGCGTATCCAATGGTGTCGTTGGCAATTGAGGAAAAAAAGTTTTGATCCAGGCGATGGACTGACCATTGTCTCGCCTCCATCGACTGGGAGACTCGAAAGAACCGCTGTACCAAACAGATTGCGCGTTCTGTTGTCTTTGCGGAATCTCGAAGCCGCCCAGTCCATCCAACGGTCGGTTCATTTTGTTACTGCCTCGACTTCGCGATAACTTCTTGGCCAATTCCGCTCTACCAAGTTCGCCGCCGATACGATTGTCTTCCTCAAAATTCGTCAGGCTTTCCAAAGAAAGCGCTCGAGAGCTCGCCGTCTCCAACCCTGGAAGACTTGCAGGCTTACCCGTATACGGATCCGGGTGAGAAAGCTGTCGAGAAACGGCCATCGGTTCTGCCATTTCGTTTCGTTCGAACAATTCGCTCGAAATGCCACGATCTTTCTTTCCATTTCCCGCAATGCCTCCGATGACTTGCAAGTCAGCAACGGCGTCCATTTCATCATTAGCCCACTCATATCGGGCACCAAGCTCGGCACTCGCTGCAATCGACTCGTCGATCGAGAACCCTGTTTGTATCAGTTCTTGAATCTGCTGAATCACCCGTTTGTCGCGGCCTAACAACGCAAGCTCTTCGAGAACCTGTTGCCTTAACTGCAAGCGCCAATTGCCCGCCTCACGAATCACCTTTTGGAGCAATTCGTAGTTGACAGCGTCTCGACCGTCGGCGAAGAAGCGTTCGCCGTCTCGCATCTCGAAGCGGCGTTTGACACCAAAACGCTTCCGATCTTCGTCTGTCTCCAACACCAGCAACGACGTGTAAGGAGTCATAATGTGGAACTCTTCCGAGAGCCCAATGATCTCGTCTTTGATGAAGTCGCTCGTGCCCTGTTGCAGCAGCTGCTCTAAGTGTGCTCGCGCCCAAAGCCGCGGGATGAACGAATTCCCCTTCTCGGCATCTTTGAACGACACGCGAGCGGAATACTTGACGGGTTCGCCGTTTCGAGTCCCCGTGACAATGATCTCGCCCTGTTGATCTTCACCCTTAGGAAGATAGCGACCAACCAAGATCTGTTGCATGCCCGCCGACAGATTTGGCAACTGCTCTGGATAGACGGCAGCGACATCGATGCCTTTGAACTGAATCTTCAAGTCCCTCAATCCAGGCTGAGCCATCTCGTTGAGCAATTCCATGGCCACACTGATGGCGGTCTGACCACTTCCAATCGAACGCAGCGAACCTCGGCCTAGCGAAGCGATGGCCTTCAACACGACGGACTCGAAACTGCTGCCAGTCGAGACCGCGTGGAATGTTCCTTCGGTGCTCTTGCTATAGAGATTGCGAAGGCGCGCGGCGAAATCTTGGGGACTGACATCTCGAGCGGATACGACTCCGTCGCCGATATAGATGACGTGCGTCTTCTTTCCGGCGCGCTTTTGGATGGAATCGAATCCGCGATCCAGATCGGTCCACCCCAATGAGACACGCTCATCAAGCCAGTCACGAGCTCGCTTGACGTTCTCGTCCTCGACGGCAACTGCCTTCGTAAACAGCCACTTTGTCTCAGCGTCACAGACAGCCATGTTGAATCGATCGTCTGGACTTAACGAAGACAGAATCGCTCCCACAAGGTCGGCCTGTGTCTTCCGATTGGCCTTGTCCATCGATCCCGATGTATCACAGACGAGCAACAATTGCAGTGACTCGCCATCAGCTAACAACTCACGCTGCCAATTACCCTCGCCAGATGGCGGCGTCAATTGCATCATGAAATAGCCGTCATCCCCGCGCCGATGAGGGATCGTCACGACATCCGAAGCTCGACCATCCAACTCGCAAACCAATTCAAAGTCACGCGTCGGCGAGTATTCCTGGGCAGAAAACTGAATCTGTGCTGAGTACTCGCCTTGCTCAACGCGAGCTGGATGTGTTGGTGAATCGACCTTCTTCAACGGCAGCGTCGAATTGACAAATACATCAATCGAAAGCTCTCTCAACGGCGTCTTCTGCAGCATTTCGCTTCGCAGTGCGTACGAATAGCGATACTGATTCGCTCGTAGCGGAAGCACTTGCGTGTAGACAATCTTGATCCGCTTTTCTGAGTGCGGCTCGATCGGAAACACGCGAGCCTTAAAGATGTTGCCGCCCGTCCACTCCAACAA
>PBMZ01000212.1 GCA_002722955.1 Planctomycetaceae bacterium
CGAAGCGTGAGCGAGGGACGTTCACACTCGATCGCAAGCATTCCATTCGTCTACGAACACACGTGAATGTCCCTCGCTCACGCTTCAGGTGACCATCAGGAAGACTTGCGTCGATGCCGTCAGTTGAAGAACGCGCTTAGGGTGTTTAGCATCCCTGCTGGAGCTACTTACACTCGCAGGGACCAACAACATCAATGGATCAAATCCTTCAAGCCATTAGCGAGCACCTCGAAGACCACTGGATCAAGATCTTGACCGGGTTTTTGATTGGTGTGTTCGGCTGGTTCGTCGGCCGTTACCGAGAGCGTCGCAATTGGAAACGCCGCGAGTTTTTGGATCGCGTCAATATCTCGCTGAACTTGTTGCAGAACGATCAACTGCTGATCCGCACAATCATCGAAAAGAACGCCCTTGACGTGTTCTTGAATTCCACCGCCGTCGACGAGGTTCGAGACGCCGCTGGCAAGACCACTGAAGCCGACCCCATCTTGCCGCTTGCCAAAGACGACTACTGGTTCTATCTGAACCCCGTCTTGAACGAGATCTCCGAACATTTCTCCAAAGGCCAATTGCAACGCGCGATGGGTATGCCGTTCACTCGCGAGACGTTCTTGATCTGTCTGACCAACGAGTGTGCGGGAACCGTGCGCACTCGCAAAGTTCGAGCCATGTTGGTCAAGAAAGACGTGTTGCTGAATTTGCCCGAAGAACCGCCCAAGTTCGAACATGAGAACCATAAGACTCGATGGGAAACGTTACAGAAACTGGCTGATTCGTATAAGAAAAAGCCGTATCAGTTTATTGACGTCGAGATTTGTTTATAGAGGCAATTAGATGTCGCAATTCTTAACATCTCCAGTTCAATCCGAAAACATGCCGAAGGGCATTCCCTACATCATCGGCAACGAAGCGGCTGAAAGATTTAGCTTTTATGGGATGCGGACAATTCTGGTCATCTACATGACCAAGTATTTGGTTGACGCTGCCGGCGACGCGGCACCGATGCCAGAGGCGGAAGCGAAAACATACTTTCACTTGTTCGTTGCTTCAGCATATTTCTTTCCGATCTTCGGTGCACTTTTGGCAGACGGATTCCTGGGCAAGTACAAGACGATCTTGTCACTCTCAATCATTTATTGTCTCGGACACCTTATGCTGGCTATTGGTGATTCACCATTTTCAATTGGTGGTAGCCGCCCATATCTGTTCAGTGGACTGTTCTTGATTGCCGTGGGAACTGGGGCGATCAAGCCTTGTGTGACCGCGCACGTTGGTGATCAGTTCGGAAAGCAGAACCAGCACTTGATGTCGAAGGTTTTTGGTTGGTTTTACTTTTCGATCAACCTAGGCGCATCAGCATCTTCGTTGGCGACACCTTATTTGCTTGACAAGTTTGGGCCAGGGGTGGCGTTCGGTATTCCCGGCATTTTGATGTTTATCGCGACGGTTGTGTTTTGGATGGGACGCAATGTCTTTGTTCACATCCCTGCCGGCGGCGCTGACTTCGTTCGCGAATGTTTCAGCGGTATCGGTTTGAAGGCGTTACTGAACCTTGTGCCAGTTTACATATTCGTGGCAATGTTCTGGGCGTTGTTTGATCAGACGGGCTCTGCTTGGGTATTGCAAGCACAAAACATGGACTTGGAATTCGCGGGCGTTTACTGGTTGCCATCACAGATTCAAGCAGTGAATCCAGTAATGATTTTGATTTTCATCCCTCTGTTTTCATATGTAATCTATCCCGCAATCGACAAAGTCTTTCCGTTGACACCACTGCGAAAGATCGCGATCGGTTTGTTCGTGACGGTCTTTTCTTTTGCGACGAGTGCTTATATCGATCACCAGATCACGGGTGGTCAAATCGTCTCTTCCACATCAACTTCAACTACTTCCGGTAGTCGATCTGTGCGAATCTTGGACGAGAAGACAAGTAACGCAGGTTGGGTATCTGGAGACTTGACCAAAATGAAGGTTGATGAAGAGTCGGAATTGAAACCAGGATTTCCTCAGGAAATTGTTATCCGGCTTAGAGAGCGGACGGCTTGGGAAATCAATCAAATTGGCCTCAACCCCGCGACTCAACTTGCTGAGTTCTTTAAAGCCAAAGGCAAAGAGCCAGCCGAGGACGAAATCAAGGCATGCTGGGCAAAAGAAGTTGAAGTGTTAGTGGCTCCCGACTTGAAAACGGTTGGCGACAAGGATTCTTTCCAAAGCGTTGGCATGCTCACGTTTGAGCAGCAGGATGAGACACAAACAATTCAGTTTGATGCCACAACAGCGGAGTATGTCAAACTGAGAATTCTATCAAACCACGGTGGCGACATTGTGTCGTTTGGCGAGGTTTCTGTGGACAGTGTCGATGGGCAAAACGTCGCGGCATCGGGAGAGCTTCCAAGCATTGCCTGGCAAATCTTGGCTTATGCGATCTTGACTGCCGCCGAAGTCATGGTGTCCATTACAACGCTTGAGTTTTCCTACACGCAAGCTCCCAAGAAGATGAAATCATTCATCATGTCACTCTACTTGCTGTCGGTGACGCTGGGCAATTTGTTCACGGCAGCCGTGAATTGGATTATTCAAGATCCCGATGGGAACTCGCGACTTGACGGTCCAAGTTACTATTGGTTCTTCACCGGAACGATGCTTGTATCGGCTGTTGGCTTTGTCGTTATTGCCAAGAAGTACAAAGGTCAAACCTTTGTCCAAGGTGACGATGAAGATGAAGACAGTGCAGGCGACAACACGGAACCGGCTGCCGACTAAGACTCGCCAAGCGAAAACGATGCCAGTTTTGTGTAGATAGGACCGCTTGTTTTCAGCTCGGACTGATACAAGTGGACGGCGTTGATCGGACATTCCGCGAACACGGTGGCGGCGTGAGATTCGACAAGCTGCGATAACTCGCCCGGCGGTCGTTGTTTGATTCGCGCCAGCGTCAAATGCGGTATGAAGGATCGTTGTTCGCGCGGAAAGCCAAGATTCTCGACATCAGCGATGATCCGCTCGGCCAATGTGACAAGTGGCTCGCCGTCTTCGACACCCGCCCAAATTACCGATGGTCGCTTCAAATGCGGAAAGGCACCGAGTCCTTTCAATCGCAGATCGAACGGTTCGGCATCCCGGCAAGCCAATTGGACGTGCTCTGAGACCGGGCTGACGTCGTTGACGTCGATATCTCCAAAGAATTTCAGCGTGAGATGCAAACCATCGGGACTGACCGCACGCACGGCGCGGCCCATCTTGCTAAACTTTCGTAGCACACTGCGAATCTGCGTGCTTCCTTCAACCGATACGGCTAGGAATGCTCGAATTGTTGCCATGATGATGCTTGTGCTTTCCACATAGCAACCCGACGCGTGAGCGAGGGATTGGTCACACGTACTTACAACTAAGGTATCTTGTTTGCTAGTGCGTGTGACCGATCCCTCGCTCACGCGTCGGGTTGCTATGAAGATAATAATCTCGAGGTGAATTGTTCATGCCACGAATTCTAATCGCTGAATGCAAGCAAGAAGTCTCAACCTTCAACCCGGCTTCAAGCTTTTATGAAGATTACCGCATCGTCACTGGACCGGAAATGCTTCGCTATCACCGCGGCGTTGGCGAGGAGATTGCAGGTGCGCTCAGTGTATTTGACGGCGCTGAAGGAATCGAAGTTGTACCAACATTCGGTGCAAGCTCGAACACGTCGGGCGGCGTTCTTACGACCGAAAGCTTCGAGCGGCTTGCAAAAGATTGCTTCGACGCGATGTCCCAAGCTGGCGAAGTTGACGCCGTTTACTTTTGCTTACACGGGGCCATGCAAGCCGCCGACGAGAACGATCCCGAGGGCTTCTTGCTCGAGGGAACTCGAAAGATCGTCGGAGACGAAACACCCATCATCGTCTCACTTGATCTTCATGGGATCGCAACTGATAAGATGCTGCAGTTGGCGGATGCCGTGGTCGTTTATCACACGTATCCTCACGTCGATTTCTTCGAGACGGGAGCCCGTGCGGCCAAGCTGCTTTTGAAAGTCTTGGATGGTGCGAAGCCTGTCACGGCTCGCGTCAAGATTCCCGTGCTTGCACGCGGCGACGAAATGATCACAGACACCGGATTGGTTGGCGAGTGCATTCGTTACGCTCAGGAAGTCGAATCCAGCGACGCCGGATTAGCCGCTGCGGTGATGTGGGGCAATCCTTTCACGGATGTCCCAGAACTCCGCAGCAACGCCATCGTTGTCACCGACGGTGACGAAGATGCGGCCCGACAACACGCGAACGAGTTGGCAAATCGCTTCTGGACGAATCGCGAGAAAATGCAAGTTCCGCTGACAAGCCTGGAAGCCGCCGTTCGACAAGCGGCGGAAGTCGAAAGCGGCACGGTTGTGATGATGGACGCCGCTGATGCCACCAGCTCGGGAGCATCGGGTGATAGCAACGCCATCGTTCGCGAAGCCGTGCGTCAAGGTTATCGTGGCAGCGTCTTGGCGCCAGTCGTCGATCCCGCTGCCGTCCGCAAAGCCTTCGATGCTGGAGTCGGCGGAACCATTAAGACAACGTTCGGTGGCGCCATCGATCCTGCTCGCTATGAACCAATCGAATTAGAAGCTCGCGTACGTTCACTCTCGGACGGGAAATTCCGCAGCGAATCCTTCGGTTGGCATTGGGATTCCGGCGACACGGCAGTCGTTGAGGCTGACAACATCACATTGGTTGTGGGAACTCGTCCGGTGAGCTTGTTCGACCGATCTTGGTTCTGGGCGAACGGCCAAGACCCGCAACGCTTCGACATGGTTGTCGTCAAATCACCGCATTGCGAACATCAAATGTTTGCCGACTGGTGCGCGAAGCTGATCAACGTCGATGCGCCAGGTTCGACCAGCGCCAACTTGAAAAGCCTTGGGCATACAATTTGTGACCGTCCCGTATTCCCGCTGGAAGAAGGCGTCACGTTCGAAGCCAATCCAGACATTTTTCGTCGTGGATAAATCATGTAGTGGTGGCTTCCAGTCGCCACGTCAATGTTGGCGGCTGAAAGTCACCACCACGAGAGACACATGTTGAACAAGAAGCGAGTCCTGGTCTTACCCGTTGCGTTCGTTATCATCGCCTGTGCGGTGGCGTATAAGCTGACGCGCGAGTATCCAGCACCCGACTTCGATGATGCCGTTTCTCGGCAGCCAGTGCCACTATTCGAAGCCTTAGACCACGAGAACCGCATTGTGAAGTTCGAGCGATACGTCGGACGCCATCAAGTTTTGCTGACGTTCTTCGACGGAAAGCTCGGCGTCGACAAGGACCCGTTGATGTTGAAGCTCCGCTCGGCGTATGAATTCTTGCAGCAGAAGGACATCGTCGTCGTTGGCGTTAGCACAGCGATTCCGCAGCAGAACCGTCAGGCTTTTGAGTCGTCGGGCGAGTTTCCGTTTCCGATCCTCTCCGACCCTGGAAAGAAGGTCTACCAAGCCTGGGGTCTCGATGGGACTCCTAAAACGGCGTTTTGGATCGATCGAGGGGGACAAGTGCAGTTCGATCAGCGACCAATTGCTGTCGAGGACCCAATGGACTTCGTCGATCGATTGGTGTCAAAGTAGCCATCACTCTCCGAGCGATGAGCCTGACAGTGAAGACTTCGAAAAGCTGGCGGGTTGTAAACTTCCGACAGCTTAACGAGAAGGGTTTCCGGACTTGTTACAGCATGCTTATCACTCGGAGAGTGATGGCTACTTCGCTTCGTACAGCAGAGGATAAAACTTACCACCCAATGGTTCGCCGGCGTTGATAGCATCGGTTCTCTCGAGCAATGGTTCAGCCGAGTCCGAACGGACGCCGTCTTTAACAACATTGATAACGGTCGCGCGGCGTGGCGTCGAGGTTTCGTTGGCGAATGAGCCGTGAATCATCAATGGATGGTGAAAGGCACATTCGCCAGCTTTCAACTCGATCGGCGATGGGTTGTTCAGACGCCGCCATTGATCGTCTGTGAGAACCTCGCGAATGGCGTTCATGTCACCGGCCAAGCCTGTGATTGGCAACAGATCCCATTGATGACTGCCGGGCACATATTGAAGGCAACCGTTGTCGGCCGTGCTTTCGTCCAAGCCGATCCAACAGGTCAAGTGTGCCATCGGCTGAGTCCGCGTCCAGTACGAGTAGTCTTGATGCCAGGCCACAACGCCACCGTGATGAGCGGGCTTGCAAAATAACTGATCGTGCCAAAACCGCACGGAACCGCCCAGCAGCTGACTTGCCGGCCCCGTGAATGCAGGATGCCATAGCAAATCGTGGAATCCCGGTCGTAGCCTCCAAGCTCCCAGTGCGTGAAACAGAATGCGGTCTGGATCAGTGGATTCGTTCGAGTTGTACTCGTACCAAAACTCCTCGCCAGCGTGACCTGGTTGAGTCAGCTCGGTGAGTTCTTGCCGCAAGGCCTCGATCTGATCGTCTGTCAAGATCCGAACGCCAGCCACATAGCCATGCTCGTGAAAGAAGGCAACCTGCTCTTCGCTCAGTCGATACGAATCGATATCGGATGTTGCAGCGAACTCGTCAGTGACAGGTTCGCTCCAGTTTGCGAAGTCGTCGCCTTTACTATGTTCTGCGTTTGATTTCATGGCTTTAAGTGTCGAGCAAAGAATTCATTAACAAGCTCATCAACACGACGATCACGAAATCCATGTCCGCCGCCTTTGACGATATGGAGTGTGGATTTGACGCCGGCTTTTTTCAACGCGTCGTGCAGAATCTGACTTTGATGATGAGGCACCAATCGATCGCGGTCGCCGTGAACAATCAAGAACGGCGGATCATCTTTCGAGACATAAGTGATTGGATTCGCGGCGGCAACTTTCTTCGGGTTCTGCTGAATAGGACCACCGATGAGTTGCGATTCAGGCGAAGTTGCCGCGTCGTGAATGATGGGAGCCTTCGGTTGTGAGTGCGCGTCCATCTGCAAAAAATCCGTGGGACCGAAGAAGTCGCATACGGCTTGCACGTTGCTGGACTGATCCGCGTTGCCACCGAGCCCCTCAAGCGATTTGGCGCCACCGGAAGTTCCCAACAAAGCCACCAAGTGACCGCCGGCCGAAGAGCCCCAGACTCCGATTCGCTTTGGATCGATGTTGAACCGCTTCGAGTTGGCTCGTAACCAACGAATGGCCGCTTTGCAATCGTGGACTTGCGCGGGATATCGTGCGACTTGCGATAGTCGATAGTTGATGCTGACAACGACGTAACCTTGACCCAAGAAACGCGGTGCGGGGCTTCGATTTTTGCTTCCCGTTCTCCATGCGCCGCCATGAATCCACACGATGACGGGCATCTGACCGTCAGCATCATCGGGGACGTAGACATCTAGAAGTTGCGGCTTTCCGTCGGGCTTAGAGTATTCCAAGTCGCGGTGCACGCTGATGGGAGGAATGTCTTCTTGAGGCGAACGCGGAGTTTCTTGAGCATGCGTCAGAGCTGCCGTGACAAGAACGACGAGCACAAGCAGAGGAAACCGTTTCATATCGATAACTCAAAGGAGACCAACGAACTCTCATTTGCGAGTTCACTATACCGTTGATCGATCACGCATAGAAGCAATGCGTGCTTGTCCGTCGTTTCATCCGCTGCTGCCGACGAGGTTAGTTGATATGCACCTCGCCTACGGCTGCGGGTTAAACGATGCCCGTGTTTCTATCGTTGAGGCTTTTGCCGCACTTTCAGAGCAATTCAACCGTGATTTAGAGGAGAATCCCTCCCCAATTTGACTCGAACTATTCGTGGCCGAGCGTCCAAGTGGAGGCTTAGCTTTGCCGCCTTCCTTGATCCAATCCTCGAACAATGATTCTCCTCGTTCCATGACAAACATTCTCAACGACGAAGTGACCAGTCCGAGTCCGTTTGAACAATCCGCCATCGACAAGGCAACCAATTCCAACTCGGCGGAATTCGAACCATCGGCGCCGATATCACTCGAGCACGCTGGCGTGTCCGATCAATTGGTGGAATCCTTGATCCTCAAATACCTGCTGACTCAAATACCTGCTGAATTGTGGAATCGCTTCAGGACGAGCGATCAGCGAACAATTGCAACGGCCGTTTCGTGTCTTGACCGAAGTCTTGCGGCGAATGAAAAACGAGCAATTGGTTGCGTATCGAGGTTCGGCATACTCGAACGATTACATCCATGAGCTCACGCAGAACGGTCATGAACCGAGCGTCTCGGCTTTACGATCGCTGCACCTACTACGGTTCCGCTCCCGTTCCGCTTGCCGATTATGTCGAGAGCGTGGCTGCTCAGTCACCCATTCGAGATCGTCCCACGATGGCCGACTTGAAGCATGCACTAAAAGACTTGCTGGTGCATCCGGGAATTTTTTGTCAGCTTGGCCAAGCCCTGTCCAGCGGCGCGGCCATCTGCTTGTACGGAGCGCCTGGAAACGGCAAGACCAGTCTTACAGAACGGTTGACCAAGGCTTTCGGCAGCGACATTTGGATTCCTCGAGCTGTGAAGGTCGATGACGAAATCATGCGAATCTACGCTCCGGCCATCCACGAGTTGGCGGAAGTTGATCAGGCGAACATGGAACGCGTCGACGCTCGATGGGTACGTATCAAGAGGCCGACCGTCATCGTCGGCGGCGAATTGACGCTGGAGAGCTTGGAACTTCAAGCAGATCGAGCGACCGGCATCGTCGAGGCTCCCGTGCATCTAAAGAGTAACTGCGGCACGTTGGTGATCGACGACTTTGGACGACAGCGTGTGATCACCACGGACTTGTTGAATCGTTGGATCGTGCCTCTCGAAAAGAGCTATGACTTCTTGAATACCCCCAGTGGTAAGAAAGTGCAGTTTCCGTTCGAATAATTGACGGTTTTCGCCACAAATTTGGAACCCAGCCAGTTGGTTGATGGAGCGTTCCTGCGTAGGATTCCGTATAAGATCAAAGCGCTCGACCCATCGGAGAAAGACTTTCGGCGACTGTTCCAATTCATGGCGCCGCGAATGGAAGTGGCCTTTCGGCAAGATACTTTGGATCGATTAATTCAAGAGCACGATGTCAAAGAGAACCGGCCTTACCGGTTTTGTCATGTGCGGTATTTACTGAATCAAATCCGGAACTACTGCCTCTTTTTGGAAAAGAAAGTCGAGATGTCGCCAGAAGCTGTTGACGCAGCGGTCGAGAATTATTTCTCATTGACATAGAGTTGTTGTCAGCCTGAAGTAGCAGGCTGTAAACTGAAGATATCGAAGCGATCGCGAGCTGGGAATCGCTTGGCGTTTGGCAACAGATGCCTCTTCTGAATTCACCTTAAACTGGAGATATTCCCATGAGCGACTCAATCGCTAAGCGCAACCGTTGGTTGTTTTTTCTGGGCGCTTTCGACTCTTATCGACCCACAACCAAGCAAGAAAACTTCAGAACAAACACGCGGAGCGTGCGGCAGTTCGGTGTGCCCATCGCCGCCTTGTTGATCTGCCTTTCCTTCGCCGAGACCGCGGATGCTCAAATCTTTTTCGGTTCGCGACCGTACGGATATCCTTACTACGGCCGCCGATCATCTGGTTTTAGCTTTAGCTTCGGTAGTGGCTATCGTTACTACCCGCGTTCGTTCTACCGCGGTTATCGAGGCTTCGGAGATGGATATCCCTACGGATACCACATGAACCTGTATCGTGATCCGTTCGGTTTCCGTCGCGGCTTCTATTATGGCCCGCAGATCTATATTCAACGCAGCCCGTCTGTCCGAGTCCCAACGCAACAAGTGCCTGCGGAAAGACAAGTCTCCGCACAACCATTGTTCGTCCAAGTGGCCTCGAACGGTTCGGTGTTCGCACCAGTGCCCATTCAAGTCCCCAAGGAAGAGGCTACCAACCAAACACCCGAACCGGCGGCGCCAGCTCAAGGCGGCGAAACGAACTTTCCCGAAAAGCCACCAGAGCCCAAGATCATTGATCCATCCGATGCTGCACCGATCGAGGATGGCACAAGCAGCACGTTAAAACTTCCCGAGCCCGACAAGAAATCGGCCGCTCCAACACCCGAGGAGAAGCCGACCGAAGTTGTACAAATTCCTCAAGCGGTTGGCAGTTTGGTGGCGAGTGGCAATGCTCACTTCATTTATTCGACGAACCCCGAATCGCCTGCCCTAAAAGCGGCGGGCAAGGGCGCGAGCATCCACATCTTGCACCCCATCGCTCCGAGAGATTTCGCTCGTTACTTCAGTCCTTCAGGCGGGACACACTTATTTGCTTTCGTCCATCCTCGCACCGGACACACCGTCGCCGTGCAATTGGCTCTTCCGGCCGGTCGGCCGAAGATGGACATCGAAACTCGCGAGATTGAGTTGGACTACGGTCGCTACGAAGTGGAAATCGATTTCGAACGCGACGGCAGCGTCGATATCGACTACGACGATTGATGCTGTAAGCTCCAATAACTCAATCCCAACGACCAATGGAAGACTCGCATACGATGTCTTTCATTGGTCGTTTTGCTTTGACATAGATCATTTCTTGATAGACTGGCGCGATCCCAACAATTGATGACGAAGTTGTTTTCATCGTTGGAGACTCTGTTTTCCATTAGTCATTGGGATTTGGTCATTGGTCATTCAATTTTGAGGTGCCACAATGAGTCTTGATCGTCGCGAGTTCTTTACCCTTGGTTCCGTGATGGTTGGCACTTCACTGTTGCCGCCAGGATTGGCTTCTGCGACCGTCAATCAGCCCAAGTCATCCGACTTGATCATCAAGTCGCTAAAGGTCACGCCGATTGCACTTCCCGACCCGCCGATTCTTGCTGCCGGTGGATGTCACGGCCCGTACTTCCTCCGCAATGTGATTGAGATCGAGACAACCGACGGCATCGTCGGCATTGGCGAGACACGCGGCGGAGTGGTGAACACCGAGCAACTCGAGAAGTGTGCGGAGATTATCGTCGGCAAGAGTGTGGCTGCTTACCGATCGTTTCAAGCCGACATGAAGGACATGACCACGTCGGTCTACTCCGGCATCGAACTTGCCTGTTTAGACGCGTTGGGGCGAGCGACCAATCTTCGATTGTGCGAACTGATGGGGGGGCCCGTTCGCGAAGAGGTCGAGTTCGCCGCGTACTTGTTCTATCGCTTTGCTGCCGATCATCCTCAAGTCTTCAAGGATTCGCGGCTTGTCGACGACCGCGGCAAAGGTGACAAGGCCTTGGATCAATGGGGCGATGTCCGCTCGGCGGATTCGATGGCCGAGATGGCAAAAAAGTTTCACAAGAAGTGGGGCTTCAAAGTGATGAAGCTCAAAGCCGGTGTGTTACCGCCGGAAGAAGAATTGAAAACCATGTTCGCGATGAACGAACGATTTGAGGGCAAGATGCCATTGCGAATCGATCCCAATGGCCGATGGACCCTGAACACTGCGATCAGGATTGGCAGAAAGATGGAAGGCTTACCGATCGATTATTACGAAGACCCGGTAGTCGGCATGGTCATGATGGCCGAGGTCAGACGGATTACCGGGTTGACGATGTCGACCAATAGCTGTGTTACTCGGCTTCAACACATTCCGGACGCTCTCAAGTTCCAACCAATTGACGTTGTGCTGGGTGATCATCATTTCTGGGGTGGCCTCAGTGCTTATCAAACATTGGGCACAATCTGTGAAAACGTCGGCTGGGGTTTGAGCCAACACAGCAACAACCACGGCGGCATCACCATGGCCGCTATGATTCACGCCGGGGCGATCACTCCAGCGTGCAACTATGCGAGCGACACTCATTACGTATGGTTGGTCGAGGGGGCGGATTACATCAAAGGCCCGAATCTTCCCATCAAGGGTGGAAAGATGTCTGTGCCGAAAGGTCCAGGCGTTGGTGTTGAGATCGACCCCGATAAACTTGCCCGTGCCCATGAAGTTTACGTCAAATCTGGAGTGCTCGAACGGAATGACGCTGAGACGATGCAACGCTTCCAACCTGGTTGGAAACGGAACTTGTTCTGAGTGGATCAGGCGCGAAGGCCAACCAAACGCGGGTGGACAATAGGAATCTCAATCGTCATCCTAGTCGAAGAGACCATGGTTTCCTCGAAGTAACGCGCCGACTACACGAAGTATCTGGACCACGATGACGAATGACGCTGACAATGCGACCGGTCAGCCGATCGATCCATCGTCCAAAGAGAACATACAACGGGACTTGTCGACGAAGTTTGATGCCGAAGCGAACGCAGCGTCGAACGAACAAACGATCCTGGAAACAAACATCAGCGGGCAAGCCGAACCCGCCCCACTCGCTGATACCTTCGGCCGCTATAAGATCCTGGAACAACTAGGCCGCGGCGCGATGGGCTCGGTCTATCGAGCCGAAGATGTCCAGTTGGCTCGCGAGATTGCGTTGAAGATTCCGCATTTCAGTCAGCCAGCCGATCCGATGTTGTTGCAGCGGTTCTATCGAGAAGCACAAGCAGCAGCGACTTTACGCCACCCCGGTATTTGCCCGGTTTTTGATGTCGGCGAGATCGACGGGCAACACTACATCTCGATGGCTTATATCAAGGGCCAATCGTTACGCGAATTCATCGAAACGGGAACTCAAGACGTCAAGCACGCCGTGCGGCTCGTCAGAAAGCTCGCGCAAGCTCTTGCCGAGGCTCACAAACACAACGTGATTCATCGTGACTTAAAGCCCGCCAACATCATGATTGACGAGCGAAAAGAACCGGTCGTCATGGATTTTGGTTTGGCTTATCGGTCAAACGAAAACGAGGAGCGATTGACTCACACTGGCACCATCATGGGCACGCCCGCCTATATGCCGCCCGAGCAAGTTGATGGTGACACTGAAAACATTGGCATCGCTGCCGACATCTATAGTTTGGGGATCATCTTCTACGAGCTCCTGACGGGTGAGTTGCCATTCTCTGGCACGTTGATGTCGATTCTTAAGCAAATCGCCACCGACGAACCGAAACCACCATCCAAGCTTCGCCGAGGTTTGGAACCGGAACTCGAAGCCATTTGCCTAAAGATGATGGCCAAGAAAATCGAGGACCGTTATGACTCGATGGAGAAGGTGGCCAGTGCACTGACGAAGTATTTGAAGAAGCGACTGATCGGCACAGAAGCGAGTGTGGCCATTCCTCCGGAAGGTCGACCGAAGTCGAATCGAAGAGAGGAAGAAACCGAAAGGTTCGACAGTGCTTTGGCTCCGAACGAACAGTTCGAAGCACCGCCGGACGCCGATCAGTACAAGCCGCTTCGGCAAGCGAAGAAATCAACAGCCAAGTCTGCTCAGTCGTCGAAACACTTGGTTGTCATTGGATGTGTGCTGGCTGTTGCCGTTCCTGTCGTGTACTTCTTGTTTCTCGGCCCGAGTCGCGACAACAATTTTGCGTCTAGCGACGTGGACTCAACTCAAACCGCCGTCGACGTCCCGTCTGATAACGATGATTCGAGTGGTGATGGTCACTCGAATGGAGGAACGGGAACTGAAGCCGATAACTTTGCTCTTCAGTTTACGGGCGATTCGTATGTCACTGTGCGCGGCATCAAACGCGGTGGCTCGGTGGTCACGATCGAAGCCATGATGCGTGGGCTACCGGCGGTTGACAGCACGGTGATTTCGGGGCTTGGAGTGTCCTTACATCTGCGTCGTGGCAAGCTACATTTCCATGCGGAATCGCGCGACGGCACATCAGATGCTGCATCATTTCGATTGACGATCAAGGACCGATTGCCTGGCTTACATCATGTGGCCGCTGTCTGGGATGGAGAAACCGCGCGTCTGTTCGTGAATGGTGTTGAGGGGACCCGAGAACCGCGATCGAGTATCGACTTGGGTGAATGGTGGAAGTCGACGGATCTTCAAATCGGTTTCAACGAAGATCGAGAGCACTGGGTGGGTGTTATGGATGAGTTGAGGATCTCGAACACCGCACGTTACGACGATGAGTTTACGCCTCCGAAGCCGGCTGATCGGTGGACCACCGAAGAGTTTACTGTGGCGCTATTCCATTTTGATGAAGGCTCAGGACGAGCACTCAAAGACGCCACGGGAGAAGTCTCGGCGGTAATCACGAACCCGAAGTGGGTCCCTCATCCATCTTCTGCGTTGCCTCGGCCGTTTCAAAACAGACCACGAATCCGTCGTCCGTAGCCGCATGGACTCGTAGCGGTGACTTTCAGCCCGTTTGACCGATGTGTATGGCGGCTGGAAGCCACCACTACGTCGCCGTGATTCACTTGGGTCAATTGCCCTTTAAGCCTTTGGCCAGCTTGTCGATTTCTTCGTTGAACTTTGTGTGATTGCGGCGCCAGCCGGTGAAGTCCGCAGAAATTCGAGCGATCTGCTTCTCGTTCTTGTACTTCCAGTCGCCGCTGAACATAAATCCGTCCAGGTTGAGTGGGAACAGGATTTGTGCAGATTTTCGTGTTTGCTTCTTGATCTGAGTTTCTAGTTCGTTGGTGCGATCAAGTTCAGCCTCGCCCCACCAACTGGTTAGCGAGTACTTCGAAGCACACAGCACAACTTTGTCATCAGGCAGTTCCAGTCGGACGTCTTTGGCCTGTTCGGGCTTTTCCGGTTTCATATCCATCCAGCATCGGATGCCCTTGTTTTGCAGCGCTTCAAAGACGCGCTCGGCAAAGGTCGATTCTTCCTTCGTGAAGCGGATGTAACACGTTGTCCCTTCGAACGGATGCCCGGTGATGTTGGCCATGCCCTTCAAGAAGCCATCGGGAACGCCGCAACCTCGAAGAAAGTCTTCCGATATCTTGCCCTCGGAATGAAAGAACGTGTCGAGTCCGATCGTCGTCGGTCCGCGATGTTCGATCTGGTCCAAGCCGATGACTTGTGCAAGGTTCACGTTGCCGAACGAGGCCCAACCCAAAAGCGCTCCAGTGATGTGAACACCGTCAAGCTTGCTTTGTCCGAAGTCGGCACCGAAAAGAGTCGAGTTCCGCAAGTCAGCGTTCGTCAAGTCGGCCTCGATGAAATCCGCTTTCACTAAGCTTGTGTCGCTTAAATTGACGCCGTGCAAGTTCGTCTTACGGAAGTAAACACCGCTCAGATCCGCGTTGTTCATGGTCGCCTTGAACAGATTCGCGGTATAAAAGTCAGCTTTGATCAGTACGGCTTTGGTCAAGTTGGCTCGCGTCAAATCGGCGCCTGTCAAATTGGCTCCGATCAGATTCGCCCCGGACAAGTTAGCTCCAACCAAGTTCGCGCGGCGCAAGTTGGCACCGCGCAGGTTGGCCTTTTGTAGGTCTGCGTCCGAGAGATCCAACAAGACATCGGGATTCTTTTGCCGCCACATGGCCAATGCCTTGCGGCCTTTTTTGGCGATTTCGACCAGTTTGCTGCTAGCCACGTCGACCTCGTTTTACTTGCCGCCAGCTTATCGCCGACTCTGATACAGTTTCCAAAGGACTACGAAGTATCCCACCAGAGCCGTGATTGCACTGACTACGATAACGATCCGTCGACCTAAAACCGTCGGTTGAATAACGTCCAGCCATTCTAATGCAGCGTAACAGCGAAACAAACTGTTGCCGAAGATCATTGTCATCGCCGTGACCCACAAGCCATGGTACAAGAACGGCAATTCAGAGACTTTGACGGGAAACAGCCATTGCCGCATCGTCAATTCAGCACCGCCCGTTGCGACTTTCAGGAAATCCAACGTCGACGAGGGTTCTGCCATCCGCAGCGTTCGAACAAGGTTCTCTCGGTGCTTTAGAAAGCCGATCCACAGCAAACAAAACACTGACACGAAGATCGCTTGAGTCATTAGCCAATGTGCATAGACAAACGAAAGCGGGTGCCCTGTCTCCAACAGAATGCGCACAAAGCGATTGCCCTCGTCCGCCAAATCAGGACTGTTCAGAACAGTTACGCTCAAGTCCAACAGCGCGCCGCCGATGATGATCGAGAGTCCCGCTAACAACGGTAGCAATACCAACTTGCCATCGCCTTGCTGGTTCAGTCGCCAAAGCAGCCAAATGATTCCCAAACCTAACACGGGCAAGAGATAGGTCGTCGTCAGTGCAAAAAAGCTCGCCACGCGCACGCTGGAAAAGCTGGGATTGATCGCGATCGACGCGAGCCCCAACCAGACCGTGACCGCGACGGAATAGATCAAGAATCCCCGCAGCGTCCGATTGTGAGTGGCTCGAATGTCAAATTGCGTTTGCATATCGATTCATCCCAAGAGGCCTAATCGCGAACCTCTTGCCATGAGAATGTCGGCATCATGACTTGGGAATTGTAGGCAAATTGAGCCATTCGGGGAAAATCGAATCTGACTCGCGAAGCCGTGACGAGACCAGAATGCACTGCCGACTCGCGAATTCGCTATCGCGTTAGTTTCGAGCTTCACGCAGAATCCCGGCCCCTTGCTCTCCCCCAAATTGCTGGGCCTAAAAACTTAAAGCATCGCGGTGAATTCGACTTTCCCTATGCTTCGTGGGAGTTGGCATGAATGCTAATCGAATTTCACTCTTGCTAGTCGCAGTCTCCATCTTCGTCGCGCCCGGCTGCGCGGCCCTAAGCTTGTTCGGAGAAACGCACACCCACACGCATAAACTACGAGTGCGACAAGAGTCACGACCGCATCGTTGAACTGGAACAGAGAGTCGATAGTCTTGAGCGTCGGCTGACTAGCAACGCCGCAATTTCCGTCCGAGTAAACAATGTCAACAAGACATGTTGACGTGATTGTATCGAGCATAGATTTCGCCAAGAGAAGCCCGGCTTTTCGAAAAAGCCGGGCTTCTAACGCGTAAAACGGTCCTGGAAGATCACGAACATATGAATCAGCTTTGACGTGTCTTCACAAGCAGATATACTGATTGAGTGATCTTTAGAGAAAATTCTTCCGTTATTTCATAAGGTTGCAATTTCTCTTTATCATTCGCTTCACACCATGTTTTGCCCGAAATTGTCGAGGATTTCGCATGCTTACCATTCAAGGCAGCAGGATGTCTCATTGTGACGGGATCGATCGCCGGTCATTTTTGAAGATTGGTGGATTGGCAATGGGTGGGCTTAGCTTGCCACAGTTGCTTCGCGCCGAAGCCAATAATGGTATCCGCAACTCGCACAAGTCCGTCATCATGGTGTTCCTCAGCGGTGGCCCGCCACATCAAGACATGGTCGACTTGAAGCCCGAGGCTCCTGTTGAATATCGCGGCGAGTTTTCTCCGATTAACACCAACGTTCCCGGTATTGACGTTGGCGAGCTGATGCCGCTGCTGGCTCAGCGCATGGACCAAACCGTCGTGATCCGCTCCCTTGTCGGTTCCGAGGGACGTCACTCCGCGTATCAATGCTTGCACGGCCATCCGACTCGTAATCAACCACCTGGTGGCTGGCCATGTTTTGGTTCAGCAATCTCAAAACTGTATGGTCCCGTGAATCGCGAGACACCCGCAGTCGTTGCCTTGCAACCGAAGATTGGTGGTTCGGGTTGGCGAGATCCCGGTCAACCTGGCTTCGCCGGCATGGCGCATGCCCCGTTTGCTCCCAATGCATCGGGAACTGACAACCTCGTGCTGGATGGCATGAATCTGAAGAAGCTCCGCGATCGCAAGACCTTGCTCTCGAAAATCGACCTCTTACGTCGGAAGCTCGACACCACCGACGCGATCGATGGCATGGACACTTACTACCAGCAAGCCTTCGACATTCTGATGTCGGGCAAGTTGGCCACGGCACTGGATTTCGAACAAGAAGACGCCACGACGCGTGATCGATATGGCCGCGGCTCAACAGACCCCGCCGGTTACGGAGACGCTGGTTGGCTGCGCAACGAGGACTTCATCGTCGCGCGGCGACTTATTGAAGCGGGGGCTCGAGTTGTCTCGTTGTCCTTCGGTCGCTGGGACTGGCACGGTCAGCCTCATGGCACGAACTTCGACAACGCTCGCGATCACATCCCCGCGCTGGACCAAGCGTTAACGGCGCTGATGGATGATCTGAAAGAACGCGGCATGGACAAAGACACGACAGTGTTGGTCTGGGGCGAGTTTGGACGGACTCCAAGAATTAATCCGCGTGGCGGCCGCGACCACTGGCCTCGCGTCGCTTGTGCATTGATGTCCGGCGGCGATATGCGAACCGGTCAAGTCATCGGTGCCACGAACGCTCGCGCCGAACACGCAACCAAACGCCCGGTTCACTTCCAAGAAGTGTTCGCCACGCTGTATCACAACATGGGCCTGAACGTCGATCTAACCACGATCGAAGACACGACTGGCCGTCCGCAGTACTTGGTCGAGCACACCAAGTATCAACCGATCTCCGAGATCATCTAGTAAGCACTTGTGGTCCTGCGACTCCGCTCGCAGGAAAGGAAATGTTGCCCCGCGACAGAGTCGCGGGGCAACATTTGCGCTGTACTACTCCTTCTTCTCCTCACCTTTCCCGCCGACCGTAACGTCTTTGTCGGTGGCTGCGGTTTCTTGGTCTTTGGTGATTTCTAGCTTGCCGGTTCGAGCCTTTCGGATATCGGCTTGGAAGCGTCGAAAGAACTTTCCAACGTTCGATTCCATGGTCCGAGGCACCTTGCCCTGAACCAGTGCCGGGATCGCAACCGTGCCGATCTCGTCTTTCTTGGACCAGATTTTCACCAATTGCGTCTTGCCGCGTTTGTCTTGATCTTTGATCCACACGCGTCCATAAAGCGTCATCTTTTGTGTTCCGGCAGTCGTCTTGCGGCCGGCGTCTTCCAGGATCATGACGATCAACATGAAGCTGCGTTCGTTGCTGTTGCCGATTTCCAGTTCCAATTTGTCAACCGCCCCTTCCGCCTTCGCGCGGACGAAGAAAGCGATGCGGCCAGTCGGATCGATCGCATTCGCCGCCACCACAAACGTGATTTCTTTCATCTCTGCTAAGAGCATGTTTCCACGCTTCGTGCCCGCGGCGTCAACCAAACCGGTACCGCCAGGGCTGGCGAATTGCTTGCGAAACAGCGGGACGACCCCCTTGCCCAATTCCTTGGGAGTCTTCGTGCGTTTGGCCACGACGTTGTTGATGTCGATGCTCGAGATGCCAAAGTTCAGCGATTGGCCGTCTAGCCGTTGCATCGTGTTCGCGGCAACCACTTCGCCGTACATGTTGACCATTGGGCCGCCACTGCTGCCGGATGAGATCGCGGCGTCTGTTTGAATCCAGTTGCCTCGAAGATTAGTGATTCCCGCGACCTCGGCCATTTGTTCTTGCGAGCGAATCGCGCTGATGATTCCGTTCGAGGTGGTAAAGTCCAGTCCCAACGGCGTCCCGAAGTTGACGATTTTTTCACCCTTGCGAGGAAGCTTGTTCGCCAGCTTGACGACTGGCAACTTCTTGCCGCGAGTGTCGATTTGCAAGACGGCGACATCCCGCAGTCCGTCCAGGGCCAAGATGCCCTGGACCATATATTCCTCGTCATTCGCGAAGACAACCGACGACTTGATCCCCTCTTCCATAACGTGATAATTCGTGACCACGATTCCGTCTTCGTGCACGACAAAGCCACTGCCGCCAACTCCGCCGGCTAGGGGCCGGTGCCTCGTCGTAGTCGTAGTCGTAGTCGTATTTGTCTTCATACTGTTCTTTGGGCCGTTTGCGGACAAGAATGTGCGTGCCACATTCGCGACACTTAATCCGCTTCCCGCGAGCTTCATCTTTGACCTTGAATTCCCCAAAACACTGGTCGCAACTGACATGAATCGCCATTACGGTCTCCAGCTCGAGACGTTTGATTGTTGAGGAGCCGATCAACCAGCAGAATCAATGATCTGCAAAAGACAATGAGCGCGCTATTGGTTGATGAATGGCCCTTATCCAAATACCTATGCTGCTAGCAGCAAGGGTGCGACTTGTAAACTCATGTACACATTATGTCAATCATTTGATTGGATATTGCGAAACGTTGAGATGCTTTGCCAAGGTGCTGAATTGATGAGTTTCCCTGCCGCAAGTAAACTCGAGTGGTAGTTTTTTCCACTCTGATGTTTACGGTGATGCGATGCCACTGAAGCACGTTTTGACATTGCGGCACAACAACGCCATCTACGGATCCGCGTTTTCGTCGGATATGAAGCATGTGGCGACCGCCAGCTTGGACCGATCGTTGAAGGTCTGGAGGTTCCCGTCCGGAGAAGAGATTCATCGGATGCGCGGTCATGGTGACTGCGTTGCGTCGGTCGCGTTTCCCGAAGGCAACGAAACCGTACTTTCCGGGAGCGTCGATAGCTCGATGCGAATTTGGAAAGTGGGCGACGGGCAAATGGTCAGATCGATCCCGCTTGGACATCCGTCGTTAATCTCTGTGACCTTTTCTGATGGCGCCAAATTCGGTCTTTCCGCCGGTCGCGATAAGCTGGTCAAGATTTGGGACATCGACAAAGGTAGCCTGGTGGCGTCACTCACTGGCCATCAGAACTTCATCGGCTGTTCCGCATTCACGCGCGATTCAAAGATGGTGGCCACTGGCAGTGGAGACTTGTTGGTACGCCTTTGGAGTATCGACGAGAAGAAGTTGATTCGCGACTTCGGGCCTCACGAGAAGACTCCCTGGAGCGTCGCGTTCTCGGCAGGCGGCAAGCATCTTTCATCTGGGGCGGATGACAAACTGATACGCATATGGGATGTGGAGACCGGCCAGTTAGTGCGCACTCTGGAAGGCCACAAGTTGACGGTCAAGGCACTCGGTTACTCGCCCGATGGCCGTTGGTTCATGTCCGGTAGCACCGACAGCAGCGTTCGAGTTTACGACGCGAAGACTTACGAATTAGTCCAAACCATCGATGACCACACGAACTCGGTGTATCACATCGCGTTCTCGTCGGAGAGTCGGTACATGATCACTTCCAGCTTTGATCGGACGGCCCGCGTTTGGGATTTGAAAGCTTAAGCGGCCGGACCTAGACGTAGGTAGCGCCAACGTAGGACGGAATTTTATTCCGTCCGAGACGGATTAGAAATCCGTCCTACGTAACTTCCGAAGATAGACAAAACATCAGACCCTAGCTGGCCGGCTCCGTTTCCATGTCAGACTCTTTGAACAACACGCCTGAAGCAAGACAGCGGATTCAGACCGCCTTCAGTCCGCAACTGCTGAAACAAACGGGCGAGCGTCTGATTGACCTGCTGACTTCCCACTTCGAGTCGGTCGAGGCATCGCGGGGGCGCGTCTTGAATTGGGAAGACCCACCCGCAAATGCCGAAAAGGCGGCCGCTTTCCTGGATGGTCGCGGCAACGATCAAGATTTGGTCGCGCGGTTTGGCGAGCTGGTTCAGACAATGTTGGGCCGCGGTTTGAACTTGCACGACCCACGTTATATCGGCCATCAAGTACCCGCGCCGGTGCCAATCGCCGGCTTGTTCGACGCCGTCGGCTCGGTCACCAACCAAGTGATGGCGATCTACGAAATGGGACCTTGGGCCAGCAGCATCGAACAAGCTCTGGTCGACGCACTGGGTCAACAGATCGGTTGGCCGAAAGATCAGTTCGCCGGCTTGATCACGCATGGCGGGTCGCTAGCGAACCTTACTGCACTGACGACGGCGCGCAATGTCTCGCTCGGTGATGCATGGGAAGCCGGAGTCGCTCGCAAGGGGCCAGCCCCCGTGATGCTTGTCCACGCGGATGCTCACTATGGAGTGGCTCGGTCGGCGGGCATCTTGGGCATCGGTACGAACAATATCATCTCCATCGGCCTGGACGAGCGACGGCGAATGGACGCCAATCGGCTTGACGAAACGCTGACGGAATTGCGGCGAGACAATGTTCCGATCGCTGCCGTGTGTGCTTGAGCTTGTGCGACGCCCATTGGTGCCTTTGATCCGCTGGACGACCTGGCCGACATTTGCCAGCGGCACGAAGTGTGGTTGCACGTCGATGCCGCACACGGCGGTTCCGCTTGTCTTAGTTCCAAGTACAAGCATCTCGTCAAGGGTCTCGATCGAGCGGACGGCATCGTTTGGGACGCTCACAAAATGATGTTCGTACCGGCACTGTGTGCGTTCGTCTTTTACCGAAACCGAGAACACCGCTTCGAGACATTTCGGCAAAACGCGCCGTATCTCTTCGACCCATCAGCTCCAGGCATGGCCGAATATGACAGTGGTCTGAAAACGATCGAGTGCACCAAGCGAGCGGCCGCCTTCGGACTGTGGGGCGTCTGGTCGATGTTCGGCCGTCAGCTCTTCGCCGACATGGTCGACGTCACCTTCGACTTAGGCCGAGTCTTCTACGAAAAACTGTGCGAGGCCGACGACTTCGAGGCTCTGCACGAACCCGAGTGCAACATTGTCATGTTCCGCTACACGCCCGAGTCACTGCGCGATTTCACCAAGGAACAAATCGGAGACTTCCAATTAGAAATCCGCCGCCAAATCATCCAGTCCGGCGAATTCTACATCGTCCAGAACAAGTCCGAGGGCATCGGCGCAGTGCGAGTGACAATCATCAACCCGCTAACCGAAGCTTCGCACTTGGACGCCTTGATGGAAACCATCCGAGAGACGGGGCGACGCATCATTGGATAGACGTCGGGTGCCGTGGTGTCATAGTCCGCGAGCCAGTTAGGAGTGTCAGCCACCGAATGCCAAAGCGGTTTTAGTGTTCGGCGAGCCTCCGCTGGTAATGTGCACGAAACTGTGAAAGTGGATTGCCGCCATGAGCCCCCGCTTGGAAATCTGCTTTGTTCTCTGGTGCAGTTGGCCGAAAACTGTCGTATGAGCGGGCATGAGGATATGACTGCATGTATTGGTCCCAAATTCAGTCGATGGTGGCAAGATCAGCGCCGTTGTCAAGTCGCTGTTGAAGTTCTTGCTCGATGAGGTCGAGATCGCTCGTTGAAACGTAGTTGGGAAATAAACCGTAGTTGCAGTGCAGGTTCCACGTCCAGGCGACACAGTATGCCCATTGGTCTTCGGTAAGTTCTGGCGGACAGTCTTCAGCCAGCCGCAGAATTGCAAGGTCCATTCTGTCAGCGACGGGGCGATGGCGAAAGAGGGGATAGGCTGTGATCAGAAAGCTCACCACGAGACCTAACACGACGACTATGGTCGCCGCGGGAAAGATGATTTGTCAGGTTACTAAAAATAGCTCGTCGCAATAAAAGCCAAAATCCTTGAGCGCACCTATTTGTCGTCGAGATTTTCGATTCTCTTGTGGATTCACAGGAATATCTTGATCACCAACTGGGTAAGAGCGTCCGCCGCGTACCACTGCGGCATGGAATGGGAATAGCCATTCTATGATGCCGCTGCCAGTTGATCAAAAAAGTTCTTTGTTGGATCTTGTAGTGAGGTTGCGATTCGCTTCACCGCCAAATGCCGTCGCCGACACACCCGTGTGAACTTAAATTCTTCTCTGATAATTGACTGGTCATGCAGATCGCCATCACTCAACTCGTATCTGATGCTTCATGATTTCTCGCAGAAATTTGAAATAGTGGCACTGGCTTTCTTGCGACAGGAACTTTCTCGCAACGTATTCCCGACATCGGACGTTGTTTTCTGACAGGTGTCCTTCTCTACTTAACCAATGAGAAGAATAGAGTTGAACGGCAGTTGCTGTGGGTGAAGCAACGGACATTCGCTTAAGTTCTCGCTGTGCCCAAATGGCGGCTGGCGAATACCTTGATCTATCACGGAATTTATCTCCTCGCTCAAAATGCCAATCGAACATGACAGCGGCGATACCTCTTTGCTAACACGGGAAATCATGTTCAAAGTTGCAGCCGCTGTTTTTCTTTTTCCGTGTTTCTTGACATCCGCTGGATTCGTAGGCTGGCGGCACTATCTTTTGGAAGCTGCCAAGCCTGTGAAGGCGACGGTGATTTCGTCGAGCGTTTATTCCCGAGAAGACAACAGTGGAGCAAGACGAGGCAAATTATTTGCGCCATTTGTGGAATACGAGTGTCACTTCGAAGGTGGCTTGGGACGTCGTCGCGGTGTGTTTCCCATTGAGCTAAGCCGCTCGGAGAGTCCCTGGTCGAGGAGCCTGCAGTCAGCAGAAGACTGGGCGTTGGAAATCGTCAATCAGTATCCACCAGGAGCCACGGTCACGGCTTGGTTTAATCCAGACGATAAGACCCAAACCTTTCTAATTCCATCCGCGAACTTTGTGCCCTATTTCTTCATGGGTGTGTCACTTCTCTTGGCAACGGTTTTCTGGTTCGCGCCGTCGCGAGGTCAATTATGGGGGCCGGCAATTCCCCGCATGGCCATCATTTTAGCGATAGGTAGCATTGGCACAGTTGGTCACTACTTCTGGTTGGCAGGCTCGAATATCGACCATATTGTCTGGATGCTTGTTTGGTTTCTTTTCATTCCCACTTCTTTGGTAGTGGGAATTGCCCTGCCAGCAAGTGGCGTTTGGCGACGAGCGAAGAAGATGATTTTTGTTGCGCTGCTATACTCGGCGGCTGGCACCTTTATCGGGTTGATGGGTGGTCCAGTGATTGATCTCGTTCGAGGTGTGGACTCGGGCGGTCCCCTCTGGGCAGCAATCACAACTCCGATAGCGCTGTTGGCTGGTGCTGTCGACGGCTTAGTCTCAAAACGATTCGAATCGCTCATGCCGGATTCGGTCGAGACTGTCGACGCCAAGTAGGCCTTCGCTTTGAGTTCAAGGATGCCGAACTTACTCACTGCGAGGTCAGGCCAACAAATCGAGCTAAGATGCCAGCAAGGTCTACCGAATCCTTGTCTCGGGATTGCTCTTCGCCGAGCGAACTACAGAATCGTCACCGATGTGATTTGCGAGCACTCGGCCGCAGATTCGGTGACCGTGTTCGTTCCAATGCATGTCATTCCGAAAGGTGACTCGCTCACACTCTTTGCGCTGCTTGGCTTCGGCGATGGCAGGTTCCAGTTCGACGACTTCAATGTCGAGCGACTGACAGCATTCCGTCAACGCGTCATGGTACGCTCGCTGTAAGCCGTGACCGATGTTTTCTAGCTGCAGTTCCGATTCGTCAATTTCCGCTCGGCCGGGTATGTAAGTGACTAGCAAGCGAGCGTCGGAAGCCTCACAGTCCGCTTGGAACTTTTCTAAGTAATGCTTGGCCACTTGAACCATCTCGGAGTCTTGAGCAAGCACGGCATCTTTTTGTGGAGCTGCTGCGACTTGATTGGCTTGCTGCTCAATGATCCTCTGATGGCGACGGCCCATCTTCCAACTGTCAGTCAGATAACTGGCCAAGTTAAAGACGTAACATCGACCCTTGAGCCAATGCTTGAATTGCTTCGAGTTCGTCGGACGCGGCGGCACAACTTCTGTGATTTGGTCCCCGTCAACTTTGACCGCAAGGTGACCATCTAGCGTCATGCCCAGGTTGTCTCGAAAGTCGTTGCCATAAAACGCGATGACAACAATGTCGCCCTTATTCAAACGCGACCGAACGTGACGTTCGAAATACTCGTATTGGTGAATCGTACCGCAGCCGCAGATTCCGAAATTCTCGACAGAGTAAGAAGGTAAGCGCGCCGCCATTTGGTCGGCGAAGCATTGGCCTTGGTCGACTCCCCATCCCCAAGTGAACGAGTCGCCGAAGACGAACACGCGTTTCGAGTCATCTGCTGTCGACGCATTCTCGAGCAGGCGAAAGCGGCCCTCGAAATTCGCTTTGCCGCGCCAGCCCAGCTTTGCATCCCATTCGTGAAAGGAACTCAAGCCGTTGACATAACTAGGACTGTAGCCGC
>PBMZ01000213.1 GCA_002722955.1 Planctomycetaceae bacterium
AAACTGTTGGCGGGAAAGCGGGAAGCCATCGAACCTTGCCTGACCATCATCGACATCTGGAACTTCAGCCTACGAACGATGAGCGTCAAGGACCTTCATGAACGATCCAATTGCCCTGCCTGCATTGGTGGCGAACGCATTTGGTTGTCTGGAAAGAAAGGCTCGCAAACCAGCATCCTTTGCGGGCGCAACGCGGTTCAGGTTTCTCCCAGCGAGAAGACCAATTTGGTGTTGGATGACCTAGCGACCAAACTTCGCGATTCCGGCCAAGTCAGCGGCAACGCGTATCTGCTGCGTCTGAATCTTTCCAACCCCGATTACCAACTCACGATATTTAAAGATGGCCGCGCGATAATCAAAGGCACGGAAGACGTTGGCATCGCGAAGGCCCTTTATGCTCGCTACATCGGAACATGAAATGGGCGGCTTGGGCCGCTCCGCCACAATGAACGCAATTGACCTTCAAACTGTTCTGAGTGAAAGCTTGCAAGCGGGCACTCTGATCTCCGTCGTGCTCAGTAAGCCAACGGGCGATGACGCCATCAAAAAGGTCACAGGTCGACCGATTCAGATTCGCGACGAATCTATGTTTCAGCTGGCTCTCAGGTCGGGGAATCAAGAAACTCACGAGAACATTTCTATAGACGAACTGACGAATCGCTTGGCTGGATGGTTTCCCGATCGCTTTGCCAATTGCCATCTCTTCACAAATTCCGCCGACTATCAATTCGAGCTTCGGCGTGGCGGAGAAATCAAATCGTTACGTAGCCGTCCCACGAAAAAGTTGAAATCGGCCGAGCATAATCGCAGCAAGAATTATCTCATTCCAGAAGGCACACCGTGCGCGTTTCTCGAAGCCATCGACGTGATGACTCGCAGCGGCAAAGTTCGCAAGGCACGGTATTCGAAGTTCCGGCAGATCAATCGTTTTCTGGAATTCATCGACGACGTCCTCGAAGAGTTGCCGCTAGATGAAATCCGCGTTGTCGACTTCGGCTGCGGCAAGAGCTACCTAACTCTGGCAATGCATCACTTCTTCCGCAACATTCGCGGTGTTGATTGCCACATCCTGGGGCTTGACCTAAAGAAGAGCGTGATCGAAGACTGCCAACGAATTGCCGAGCGATTGAATCTTGAAGGGCTCGAGTTCCGCGTCGGCGATATTGCTTCGCATCAGCAAGACGAACGAGTCGACTTGGTTGTCGCCCTTCACGCCTGTGACACAGCGACCGACGCAACGCTGGCTCAATCAATCCGCTGGAATGCCCGTGTGATCTTGTCAGTGCCGTGCTGCCAACACGAGTTGAATGCTCAAATGACGGCCGCAACCGTCCCCGGAATCACCGAACACGGCATCTTGCGAGACCGCTTGGCCGCAATTACCACCGATGCACTCCGCGCGAAACTTTTAGAGATTCACGGTTATCAGACCCAGGTGATGGAATTCATCGACATGGAACACACAGCCAAGAATCTGCTGATTCGCGCGATCCGGTCGAATTCCAACAATCAACTCGCCCGGCAACAGGACGAGTATGCAAAACTGAAACAATTACTTGGAATCGATACATTCGCCCTAGAAAAGCTCTTGGCAGAGTTGTCTGAGGAGAAGCCCTCAGCTTGAGCTTGCCACGAAAGTGTGTTTCCAATCAGAATGAAGCTTGCTTTAAGTCCAGATCACTCCAGTGTCGTTTAACGCCCAGCCGGAGCCGCCGACCGAGAAGCATTGATCACGTGACATCAACCAACGCGTCTTGGTCGCCGGCGCCTCCGGCTGGGCGTTAAACGAAGAATCTTTTTACCCGTCATCATGTCAACAACCCTCACCAAAACCGACGCCGCTTATCAATTGTGCATGTCGCCTCAATGTGCGGCCACTTTCGGAATCGACGAGATTCTGACGACGTGCCCCGAATGCGGCAATCTGTTGGATTTGTCCTACAACTGGGATCAAGTCGCCGTCCCAAGCTCGCTCCGCGACTTCGAAGCCCGCTGGTCAACTCGCACCAATCCATTGGACTTCAGCGGCGTCTGGCGATTTCGCGAACTCATCCCGTTCGCTCCCGAGGACAAGATCGTCACGATCGGGGAAGGTCAAACGATCTTGCAGCAATCGGATCGCGTTGGGCAATTCGTTGACGTCAACAGTGGAAATCTCCACCTACAATACGAGGGTCTGAATCCATCCGGCAGTTTCAAAGACAACGGCATGACGGGAGCCAGCACGCACGCTCGCATGATGGGCGCGAAGGCGGCCGCTTGTGCCTCAACCGGAAACACCAGTGCGTCGCTGGCCATTTACGCCAGCACAGCTCAGTTGTTCGAGGTCGTCGTTTTCGTCGGAAGTGGCAAGATCGCCTTTGGCAAGTTGTCGCAGGCGTTGGATTTCGGCGCGAAGACAATCCAAATCCAAGGCGACTTCGACGACGCGATGGCTCAAGTCCGCGAAGTCTGCGGCCAACGCTCCATCTATCTATGCAACAGCGTCAATCCATTTCGGCTTGAGGGCCAGAAGTCGACGATCTACCGCGTGCTTGAGGGATTGAACTGGGAACCACCCGATTGGATCGTTGTCCCCGGCGGCAACTTGGGGAACTCGAGTGCGTTTGGCAAAGCCCTGCGCGAGCTGAAAGAACTGCGGCTCATTGACCGCATTCCGCGCATGGCTGTTATCAACGCTGCTGGAGCAAACTCGTTGTATGAATTGCACGAAGAACGCGGATTACGCTGGAACAACGGCGACGTTGATGATGCGCTGATCGAGTCATTCTATGACGAAATGGATCGCGCCGAACGACGAGCCTCGACCTTGGCAACGGCGATCGAGATCAATCGTCCCGTCAGCTTAAAGCGTTGCCTGCGAGCCCTCGCAATCACCGATGGCGTCGTACGGCAAGTCTCAGACGAACAAATCTTAGACGCCAAAGCACAAATCGGCGGCGGTGGTTTCGGCTGCGAACCAGCCAGCGCTGCCAGTGTAGCCGGCGCCAAGCAACTCCGCGCCGAGGGTGTTATCGCTCCCAGCGATCGAGTCGTCTGCATCTTGACGGGACACCAGCTGAAAGACCCCAACGCAACGGTGGCTTATCACTCTTCGGAAGCTGGCGCAATTGACGCAAAGTTGTCCGATGCTGGCGTTGATAGCGTCGCTTTCCCGAATCGTCCCGTCCCCGTCGAGAATGAAATCGAGAAAATATTGGAAATTCTCGACTGAAGTTGGCAAAATACCTGTGTGCCTTGAAGCGGCCGTCGATGAACTCTCACCGCTTTACTGATGGCACATTAATTCGGGACTCTTTCAACGAAGGCATTGGATTGAGGATCACGTTGCGCCGAGATCCTCGCAAGTAACAATGCCGCAGGCCGTGCCCCCTCACGGTTTTCAAAGGTTTACGGAATGAACACCCCATTTGAGGAGTTGGAGTACTTAGCCGAGTACCTGCCCGACGAAGGCGAAGCCGTCATCGTCAGCCGCCGCCAAGGCGAGCTCGTTTGCGAAGCCTATCAACAATCCGAAGTCAAAGCGGGAATCTCGGACGTGGGCTTTTACGGTCGCTTAGTCCAAGCCAACGAACAGCTCAGCACGCTGGCTGCCTTCCCGACTTGGATTTGCATTCTGGGCTATTTCTGGTTGTGCGTTCTGCTGCACAAGACCACCGACATCGGCTGGCCACTCTGGTTCGTCGACCTCGGCCTGATGCCTATCGTATGCGCCATCGGCTACAAGTGGGTACGGCATCGCCGCAGCCAATTCTTCGAGCGTGAGGTTCAACCAATCCTGGAATGGCAACTTCGCCGCCGCGAGATGGACGTGTTTCAACTGATCGGCAACGTTCGCCAACGCTCCGAGTTAAGCGTGCTGATGCAAGAACTCTGGCGCTGGTAACAAAAACCTACTTCATCAATTCAGCAAGCCAACTCTGATCAGCATCCGACAACGATGGCTTGACGGCCTGTTTGTAGTTGAGCGAATAGTCGTATCCGGCACGTTCGTAAGTAGTGTTAAAAGCAAGTTGTAAGTCGAGCGTTACATCAGGATCATCGTCAGCCAACGGAATCGGTAGGCTTGGCATTCCATCCCGCAACATCCAAGCGTACACGTGAGTATTCGGCAATCGTCTATAGCGACTGACGAAAGCGAAAAAATCCCGTTTGGGTAGTTCTTCAATGGTCGGAAGTCGCTGACCACCACGAAGCAGATCGATCTCGACCAAGTTTGTCGAACTGGCCAAGAGCTCGTCGCGTTTTTCGAGGTACTGTTGGCGTCCATCACCGGTCTTATTCCACGGCGGAAGAACTTCGATCGCGGTCACTACACGCCTTTGTTCACGATCAATGATGCGAATCCCCGCTTGTGGTTGCTCAACCGACATCGGCAGCGTAAACGTCAAGGGTCCTGCTAGAGTCGCGGTTGAGGCCGATGAGACAGACGAATCCCACGCTTCGTCAACTTGAACGACATGCACGTCGGGGACGATTTGCCGTCCATATTCGCCCAAGTCTTTGATCAAGAATACGTTTCTCTCAACGTTGGCAATGTACTTCGGGCGAAGTTGTGGGACGAGAGCTGCTCGCAAAGACGCAATCATCTCTAAATGAAAATCAGACCAGAACTGACCTTCAATAAAAGGGTCCATTCCTGGAAACGGTGATGGCATGTGAACCTCCCGGCAACGTCTTCCTTCGATCTTACGGTCGTGTTGCCCAATTCACAATTTCTCTTTCGAGCTTCAACAGCTCTGTTCGCACAGCATGTCAGCGACTCAGCCTCAAATTCACTGTGAATCGAACGACATCAGCACGACGAACAGTCAATTCCGAGTTCTTCCATTCGCCTTCTTCAGAAGTGTATCTAAATTTCGAGTCGCCAAGATAGCGGACGTCAGCGCCCGGTTTGACTGTGAATGTCTGTGTGAGTTGCTCGCCAGTCAAATCGACTCGCTGCTCGATACTCTTGCCGTCGACTTCATATCGGAAGATCGGGTGCTTCTTCACCAAGCGATAACCACGGAAGCGAACCTCGGGCTCTTCATTGTTGCCGATGCGTATGGGAAATCGGTTCGACAACTGCACTAAGGAATCACCGGCGGCGTTTACAGGATTGCCGCCGCGTCCATTCCAAGCCGGTCCGGCGTCGATGAAATTGCCTTTCCAAGCGTACCGCAATTGACTGCTTGCAGCATCGAAGGTGAAGTTCCAACCACCTGGTAAGCCAACATTGATCGCCCGATCAATCTGTCCCACTGGCGTCTTTGTCGCCATGCGGAATATCACCGGTTGATCTTTGACGACAATCCGAGTGCCCTCGGTCTGTTGCTTGATCAAACCATCGGGCAGTGGCAATCGGCTTTGATGCTTCAAGGCCGCCCAAAGCTCGTCGATGCGTTTGGTGCGTTCCTCTTTGGATAGCTCGACGAAGAACTGCGGCATTGACGTGCCCGGTTGCAACCGGACAGGGTTCCACATCCATCGGCGGAACCAATTACGTCGGACGGTTCCTCCGGCCTCGGCCAAGTCAGGAGCCGGGACGACTCCGTCCTTTTGCCGATTGATTCCACGGTAGTTGTGACATGCGATACAGGCCACTTGTCCGCGTTGGACACCGATCGTCTTGATCCCAGCATGACCAAGCTCTTGTGGCGGGTTCGAATCATCAGACGCCGCGCCCGCTGCTTTGGGAAACAGTTCAGGCAGCGCGCTCACACTCTCTCCAAAATGCGGCATCCGCAGCTTGAGCCAAGGTCGATTGCGTTTTCGGTCAAGCAAAACAGACTTCAGCCAGTCGTTGGTCAACTTGTCACCAACAGCCGTCAGAATCGGAGGCCGCTCGACACGAATCGTGCGTCCCTCGTCATCAACGCGAACAGCCGCCTGCTTGTTCTTGTCATCCAACTCGTGACACGCCACGCAGCGAAACTGTTGAATCTTCATTTCGAGATCCGCTAGCGGCGCCTCAAAACTCGAACTTCCCGGTTGCACGGTTTGCAAGAACGCTTGAAGAGCCGATCGATGATCGTCGCTCAATTCGAAATTCGGAACGTTGTCCGCAACGGACTTCGCCAAACAACCCTGGTCAACCGAAAACTGGTCGAGGTCTTCTTGCACTGGTTCGGCCATATCCAAAGGAGACACGCCACCAGCCAACTCGGCAATCTGCTGAGATGACAAGGCCATCTCCCAGAGCGAGAGATCGTCGATCGAACCACGGAACCGGTTATTAGGATTGCGTCCAAGCCCCAGCGCGCCGATCAACAAACGATCCGTATAATCGCCCGCGCCTGGCTGAGCCACTCCGGGGCGTCCCTTCGCTTTGCCATCGACGTAGATCTGAATCGCCGGACCATCTCGGACGACAGCGACATGATGCCACTTGTTATCAATCAATTGAACATCGCTCGGGCGTTGAATCACAGGACGCCAGCCACCGTCGGAATTGTATTCGCCATAACAAATCGAGTTCTTGCCATCTTGCCCGATATTGATTCGTAGTTCTCTGGAACCGCGCCGACCACCACCCGGCCGCGCCCAAGAAATCACCTCGCCCCCCTTGTCGGTTTTGATCCATGCCGAAATCGTCATCTGATCAGGCCGATGAAAGTGAGTCAGCTCGATGTAGTTGTTTCCGTCAAACCGAAAAGAGCGACCATCGTCAGCGTCCTTTACCGGTTTTCCATACTTTTGCACACCAACAACCTTGCCATGATTGTTCCCAGCCAAGTCTTTCACATGGTCGTCAAACGTCCAAAAGTGCCGTAGGGCCATCCCTTTCGAAAAGGCAAACGCCGGTGCCTTCACGGTGCTTGCAATCAACCGACCGCCAGCCGTTGTCGAGTGGCAATTGGCACACCCGGCCGACGAAAACAGTTGAGCACCTTGAGTCGCATCACCGCCGACATGATCTTGCTGCTCGAACGGTTGCATGTTTTGATGAGAGACATAAGTGGCCACTTGGCGAATCAAGTGGGCTTCCGTTTCCGGCTTAAACAACTGTGGCATACGGCCATGAGGATCGGTCTCATGAGGGTTCGAGATGAAATCAACAAGTGGTTCAAGGCTGCGATACTTGAGACCAACTCCGGCAAGGTTATTGTTCTTGTCGTGACATTTCGCGCAACCGACAGTGTCGAACAGCTCCTTACCTTTTTCCAACATCGCCTCTGTCACAGGTGCAGAATCGAACGGATACGTGACCGGCGCCAAAGTTGTTAAGAACGCCGTGACATCTTTACGTTCTTGGACATTCTTCAGTGTTTGAGGCATCACCGCCGATTTACGATGGTGCCGTGGATTCTCAAGCCAACCAGCAAGCCAACCTGTATTCACTCGGCCGCCAACGTTCGAGAGATCCGGGCCCCGCCGAGTCACTAAATCCCAACTGCCAGACTCATGACAGTTCCCACATCCTAGCTCGGCAAACAACAAACGACCCTGATCAATTCGCTGTGTCAAAGACAACGTTTCGCTGGGTTTCACAACATGAGCAAACGCGGAGCTGGGGATCGGCTCTTCCGCGAAGAAATCCGTGTTCCATCGCAACTGCAACCGGGCATTGCCTTCCTTACGTTCATAAGCAATGACAACCTGATGGTCGCCAGCCGTCAGCGCCACCGCTTCCTTGCCGATCGGCTTTCCATCAATGGCCAACTCAGCATCCCCTACAAACGTATAATCCCCGCCACGACGAATACGCAGTAGACCTGTCCAAGTCGCTTTGAACTTTGGCGAGATCGTCGAGTGCAGAGACTCATCGACAGCCAGATCGAAGTTCGGTGTTGGTACCAGCAGTTGAACCTTTTGATCTCCGCTCGAGATCTCTGCCAGCAAACCGGTAGCCGTCTCTTGGGCGTGTGTTGCCTTGGCTGTCCACATCCAGCAGACGAGCGATAGAATCAAAAAAGAGCGATACATTGGAAGCTTTCAGTACGAAATAAGATTGAATGAGACCCGGCCTACCTAAATCAGCGAAGTGCTTTGACGTCGACTTCCCACTTAGAGAGAAGTGAACGCAGCCGCTCAGCATTCTTTGGCTGAGCGTTGAGCAAATTGTGCTTTTCACTGATGTCATCTGTCAAATCAAACAACCACTCTTGGGTTTTGTCGTCTTCGGTCTTTCGAACGTACTTGAGATCTCCGTCGCGAGCCGCCCACCAGGTTCGCGTGCCCCGTTTGCCTCGCCAGAACAAAGTTCGCTTCTTGTCCTTCTGACCTTTGACGACGTGATCGATGATGTCGATTCCATCAAGCCGTTGTTGTGCTGTTTCGGTGCCTGCGATCCTCATGATTGATGCCGTCAAGTCAAACGTGATGCAGGCTTGATTGCTGGTCGTCCCCGGTTTGATATGCCCAGGCCATCGAATGATGAGCGGCACGCGGATGCCGCCTTCCAGCGTTGTGCTCTTGGCTCCGCTGAGCGGCCCCATGTTCGCGGCGCGGCCGTAACCGCCGTTATCGGAAACAAAGATCACGAGCGTGTTCTCGGCGAGCTTTAACTCATCAAGCTTCTTTAATAACCGGCCGACTTCGGCATTGAGGTCCTCGAGCATCGCGACATAAGTCTTCTGATCGGCCTCCATCCAGTTCTCGGAGGTGACGACTTTCTTGGAATCCTTCGGCCCTTGAAAAGGAAAGTGCGGGCACTCGTGCGAGACATACAAAAAGAACGGCCGATCCTTGTTCTGCTCGATAAATTGAAGCGAGGCATCCGTGATCAGATGCGTCATGTAACCGTCGCGATAGACGGGCAACTTGCCTTCGAACAACACGTGCAAGTCGCTGGTCTCGCGATGATTGAAGTAATGGACGTTGCCGCCCAAGTATCCGAAGAACCGATGCCAGCCATGATGCATCGGATTGAACTTAGGCTCGTAACCAAGATGCCATTTGCCGAAGACAGCACACTGATAACCAACGGCTTTCAGATCGCGCGGAATCACGGATTGCTCGGCAGGTAAACCAAGCTCTCGCTGATTCGCCAAGCGAATGGCATCGTCATAGCGCCCAACATTGCCAGTACCAATCGCACACTCGAGCCCTCCAGCCAACTGCTGGTACCGTCCCGTCAAGAACGCCGTTCGAGTCGGACTGCACTCCGGCCCGTTGGCATAATGCTGCGTAAACCGAGCGCCCTGCTTCGCCAACGCATCCAACACGGGAGTCTTCGCGACCGGGTGGCCATAACAACCCAAGTCTCCATAGCCCATGTCATCCGCCAGAATGAAGATGATATTGGGTTTCGCGGCAGCGACAGAATCGATCGTGAAAGTGACGGCGAAAAGTGCCAACAAAACGCTGACAAGTCGCATGATAGCTCCTTGGATTACTGCGAGCGTAAGATCAACGTAGCACACTAATCGAGCGTCATGACAGAAGTCAAACCAGCATCGAAGCAACACCAAAGTAGCCATCACTCTCTGAGTGATGAGCCTTCCACGCCACCGCTCCAAAGTCCAATAAGCATAGCTGCTAAAGGCGCGTGGCAGCCGAGAATCCAACGCCCCTGAGTTTATCTCGGGAGGGTCGCGTCTTTGCACTACCTCATCACGTAGTGCAAAAACGCGAGAACCCCCGACGTAAAGTCGGGGGCGTTGGAGCAGACAAACTTCGCGTTTACGCCAAGACCTCTTGAACAATCTTGCCGTGCACGTCCGTCAGGCGGAAGTCGCGGCCTTGGTGTTTGTAGGTCAAGCGTTCGTGGTCGACGCCCAAACAGTGAAGGATCGTGGCGTTCAGGTCGTGGATGTGTACGGGATTCTCGACGACGTTGTAGCTGAAATCGTCGGTCTTACCGTAATCGACGCCGCCTTTGATACCGCCGCCGGCCATCCATTTGGTGTAGCAACGTGGGTGATGGTCTCGGCCGTAGTTGTTCTTTGTTAGACCGCCTTGGCAATACACCGTGCGTCCGAACTCGCCTCCCCAGATCACTAGCGTGTCGTCGAGCATGCCGCGTTGCTTCAAGTCGTTGATCAAAGCAGCGCAAGGTTGATCGATGATGCCGCATTGCCGGCGGATGTCTCTTGGCAAGTTCCCGTGTTGATCCCACTGGCGAATGAAGACGTGCGTAAAGCGGACTCCACGTTCAGCCATGCGGCGAGCTAACAAGCAGTTCGCGGCAAAGGTACCGGGCTTCTTGACCTCATCGCCATACATCTTCAAGGTCGATTCCGATTCGTCCGAGATGTCGGTCAGCTCCGGCACGGACGTTTGCATGCGGTAAGCCATCTCGTATTGCGCGATCCGCGATTGGATCTCGGGGTCGCCAACTTCCGCGTAGCGTTCCCGGTTGAGCTTGGCCAATTCGTCCAACATGCGTCGCCGCATCTTTGCTGTCATGCCGTTGGGATTTGACAAGTAAAGAACGGGGTCGCCCGTTGAGCGAAGACTGACACCTTGATGCCGGGTGGACAGAAAACCTGAACCCCATAGTCGCGCGTAGAGTGCTTGACCGCCAAAACCACCGTTGACGGTCGAGTGCAACACCATGAACGTCGGCCAGTTGTGATTCAAACTGCCAAGTCCATAGCTCATCCAAGCTCCGGTGCTCGGTCGACCAGGAATTTGGCTACCCGTCTGGATGTAAGTAATCGCCGGATCGTGATTGATGGCCTCGGTGTTGATCGTCTTGATCACAGCGATGTCATCAACGATGCCCGCCGTATGTGGCAACGCTTCGCTGACGTAGGTACCGTTCGAGCCAGCCGGATGAAACTTAAAGATACTCGGTGCGATCGGAAACCGCTTTTGCCCCGAGGTCATCGTTGTAAACCGCTGCCCATTCCGCACGGAATCGGGAAGATCTTTATCGAACCACTCCATCAGCTGCGGCTTGTAGTCCCACATATCAAGCTGCGACGGAGCCCCCGACATGAACAGATAAATCACCCGCTTGGCCTTCGGAGCAAAATGCGGAAGCCCAGGCAACCCACCCGTCGCGGGACTCTCTGCTGAGCTGTCCGCAAACAGATTCGGATTCACCAACGACGCCAACGCCGCCGTACCGATGCCACCAGCGGCTCGCCCGAAGAAGTGACGTCGTGTTTCGATTAGTTCTGATTCTCGGAATAGATTCATGATTCATTCTCATGGTAACCCGACGCGTGAGCGAGGGACGCTCGCGCGGGTTCGTAAACGGTACGTAACACTTACACGTGTGAGCGTCCCTCGCTCACGCGTCGGGTTACGATGTCATCCTCGCGTTACTGATTCGCTCAAATTCAAAACAACATGAGCCACCATGGTCCAGGCGGCTAGTTCGTTGGCGTCTAGTTTCTCGTTGCGAGCCGACTCGCCGATCTTTAGGAATTGATCGGCTGAGCCCGCGGTGGCTTTGAATTCGGTCGAATACTCTTTGTACAAGCTCAGCAAGGCTGACAGTTCTGACTTGCTGGGATATCGAGAAACCACGCTGCGGAACGCGAACGTCGCTCGATCCTTTTCGCTGTTGCCGCCTTCTTGGATGATGCGTTCGGCGAACTTGCGAGCCGCTTCGACGAACTGCACATCATTCATCAGTACGAGGGCTTGCAGCGGCGTGTTCGTTCGAGCTCGACGCACCTTGCATGTTTCGCGGTCCGGTGCATCGAAGGTCGACATCGAAGGCGGCGGAACGGTTCTCTTCCAGAAAGTGTACATGCTGCGGCGGAACAGCTTCTCACCTTTATCTTGGCGGAACACCGAAGTGTTACTGCCGCCAAATCCGACGGGCTTCCATAGGCCCGCAGGCTGATAAGGCTTCACGCTGGGGCCGCCGATCGTTTCTACCAACAGGCCGCTAACGGCGAGAGCTTGGTCGCGGATGACTTCGGCGTCCAAGCGGAACCGTGGTCCTCGGGCGAGTAAACGGTTGTTGGGATCGACGGCGACTTTCTCGGGCGTGACGCGAGACGATTGCTGGTAAGTGGCCGACATGACCAGTTGCTTGTGCATGCGTTTGATGTCCCAGCCATTTTCCACAAAGTCGACGGCTAGCCAATCGAGCAACTCGGGATGCGTGGGCCTTTCGCCTTGCACGCCGAAATCTTCGCTGGTCTTGACGATGCCGGTGCCGAAGAAGTGCTGCCAATAGCGATTCACGGTGACTCGCGAAGTCAGCGGGTGATCGGATTTGACGAGCCACTTGGCCAGCCCCAGTCGGTTCTCGGGCGAACCTTCCACCTGCGGAGAAATCCATGCAGGCACGGCGGACGAAACCTTGTCGCGTTTCTTCGTATATTCGCCGCGTTCCAGGATGTGAGCTTGCCGCTTGTCCTTGCGATCTTCCATCACCAGAGTCGACGGGATGGCCTTGTTGAGTGCGTCGATCTTGCCTTTCAAGCCGGCTTCATCTTGAACAGGACCGGCAATCGACTTTTTCGTGGCCGGATTGACGTTCCTTATATAGTGTTCCAGCAATTGCTTCTTCTGAGCGTCATTGCGTTTAGCGGCTTCAACGTCAAGGATCGCTTGAATCGGCTTCGGCAAGGCCGGCGTTTTGACCTTCTTGCGATACTGTTCCCAAACCGCAATCGACTTGGCTTGGTCTTCGGCAAGTCCCTCGCGCGACAGCCGCCCTGGCTTATCCCAGTAGACCGTGCCGCCGACTTGCGTGAACGCCCAGCCTTGAAGTTCACTTCCTGCCGGCAAGCCAACGCTGGCCGCGGTGACTTCCAGCCGAGTCCACTTGCCCGGCTCGGGCAGTTTGCCGATCACGCGATTCGATGCGTTGTTGGCACCGGCGCGGAACGCCTTGTCGGCTCCCCAAGAAGCGCGGTGCTCCCAAGTGCCGTTGTTGAATTGAAGCTGAATGGTCTCGGGTGGATTCTTCGGATCCAGATACACGTAAGCGTACAACCGATCGTTAGCTCCAAGTTTGAACTTCTTCTTCACACGCGAGAAGAAGTGCTGCGTGATGCCCGCGCCCGTTGCCTTTCGCAAGAACGATTTTTTGCCGCTGTAAACAGGATGATCGGGGGCCGAGACAAACTTCCAACTGTTGGCTCCCTCGTTGCCTTCGTTCGGCGCCCCTTCGGGCAACGCGTCGTCGAACCACGTGACTTCCTCTTCTTGCAACTCACCCAAAACGGCGTCCGGGGTCGGGTCCTTGTAGCCATCGACGCTGGCCTTCACGATTTTGACGACTTCGGCGCGGGCGGCGGCGATTTGTTTGTTCAGGTCCGCCAGTTCGGCGGTTTGGTCGGGCGTTGGGACTTTGACGGCCGGCGGTGGCAACAACGCGTTGCCGTCCATCGCTCGCTCGGTCAGGCTGAAGAAGTAAGAGAAGAGCTGATAAAACTCCTTCTGCGTCAGCGGATCGAACTTGTGGTCATGGCAAGCAGCACAACCCGCCGTCAGCCCCAACCACACGGTCGACGTGGTCTCAACGCGGTCGACGGCATAGCGAACGTAATACTCTTCGTCGATCGAGCCGCCTTCGCTGGTCGTCACATTGCAACGATTGAAGCCCGTCGCCACTCGCTGATCCAGCCGAGCCTTCGGCAGCAGGTCTCCCGCAAGCTGCTCGATCGTGAACTGATCAAAAGGCTGATTCTTGTTGAACGCGTCAATCACCCAATTACGATACGGCCAGATTTGCCGCTCGTTATCCAAGTGCAAACCATGCGTGTCCGCATACCGAGCCGCATCGAGCCAAACGCGCCCCATGTGCTCGCCGTATTTCTTCGACTGCAGCAGCCGATCAACGACTCGCTCGAACGCCCCCGGCTTGTTGTCGGCCAGATAATCATCGATCTCCTTGATCGTCGGCGGTACACCAATCAGGTCAAGCGTCACGCGGCGAATCAACGTCTCCTTGTCCGTTCGACCTTCCGGTGCAAGCTTCGCGGCCTTGAGCTTATCGTGAATCAACAAATCAATCGGATTCGACACCCGCCAACCATCGATGGCCTTAGGCAACGCCGGCTTCTTCGGCGGCACAAAAGACCAATGCTTGGCCCATTCGGCTCCCGAATCGACCCATTGCTTAATGATCTGAATCTCACGTTTGTTAAGCTTCTTACCCGAATCCACCGGCGGCATCTTCAAATCCGCGTCGCCAGAAGTAATCCGAGCAATCAACTCGCTCTCACCACTCTTACCACGAACAACAGCCGTCGCCCCCGAATCAAGCTCGGCAAACACCGCGTCCTCTTGATCCAACCGAAGCCCAGCTTTGCGCTCGTTACCATCCGGCCCGTGACACTTAAAACAGTTCTCGGAAAGGATCGGCAAAACATCGCGACTAAAGTCCGGCTTGTCAGCGGCGATTGAAGAACTCGAAGTCAGGCCAACGAAGACGGTGACCACAAAACAGCATCGAATAACTCGTGTCATGATTCCAATTCAACGATTTCAGTGAATGAAACGGTTCAAATCGAGAACCAATCATTATAGCGACATCGAAGGGATAGCCAAAGAGATTGACACTGTCGCGTCTTGGTTGCGTACGCTCAAGACTTTGATTTTTGCTGCGACGACCTGTTAATAGTAACCCGACGCGTGAGCGAGGGATTGGTCATGCGCACTCGCAAACAATACACCTTATTTGCAAGTGCGTATGACCAATCCCTCGCTCACGCGGCGGGTTACCATCTCCTGCCCAATTTGAACGGAATCCATGTGTGCACCCGTCGTGTTCGATATCGATGCCAATCGCGTTCCACCTCAAGTTCTAAACGGACTCGTTCGAGCAAAACCATAATTCACCACTCAATCGTGGAATTGTTCTCACAAACAGCTTATCCTCTCAGACAGAACTCGGCCGTCACTTCCTCTGGAGAATCCTGATGAAAGAACAATCCACACGCCGCGAATTCTTGAAGAAATCAACCGAGACCGCAGCGTTAACAGCCACCATCTCAACTCTCGGAGGTGTCCATGCATTCGGAGGCAGCACCGAGGAAAAAATCCAGCTAGGAATCATCGGCTGCGGCGGCATCATGAGTCATCATGTCAAGGGTCTCGTCGGTCGCCGCGAAGCCGTCGAGATTGCCCACCTGTGCGACGTCGACACGGCACAAATCAGACGAATGGCCAGCTTCATCGACAAGGGCTTCCAATCCGCACGGCCCACTGAATCGCAAGACTATGAAACGGTCGTCAACGATAAGAACGTCGATGCCGTCATCATTGCGACACCTCATCATTGGCACGCGCCGATCGCGATCAAAGCGATGCAACAAGGCAAAGACGTTTACATCGAGAAACCCATCTCGCACGTCTACAACGAAGGCCACGCCATCATCAAAGCGGCCAAGAAGCACGGCCGCATCGTCCAACAAGGTAGCCAGATGCGCAGCAGCCTTGTCACTGCCAAAGCCGAAAAGCTGCTGAAAGAAGGCATCATCGGCGAGATCAAAGTCGCTCGCGCGTGGACGGCGGAGACTCGCAAAACCGTGAAGCCAGTCCCCGATAGCGATCCTCCTAGCACTGTCGATTACGACCGCTGGCTTGGCCCAGCTCCGAAACACGCGTTCAACAAATACCGTTTTCATTCGACGTGGCGAATGTACCGCGACTACGGCAATGGCGAGATCGGCGATGATGGCATCCACGATCTGGACATGGCCGCTTGGGGATTGGGAGTCGAGACGTTTCCGAAGCAAATTACGGCTCGAGGAAGTCGCATGCTGCTGCACGGACACGCCAGCGATTATCCCGACAACCTAAACGTCACTTACGAGTACCCCGATGGCCGCTTGCTGATTTACGAGAACTATCCCTTCACCGCGTACGGCTTGCATGGTTTCGACAACGGCAACGTCTTTTACGGAACGGAAGGCTACATGATCTTCTCTCGCCGCGGGGCGTTTAGTGTGTTCCTGGGGCCGAAAGGAAAGCCTGGCCCGACAGAGGGCAAGGAAATTCGCGGCCAGCGCGGGTACGAGCAGCACATGGCCAACTTCTTGAATGGAATTCGCACGCGAAAGATCGCGCGAGCCAACCCTGAAGTCGCACACCGTTCCTGTGCCTTGGTCCATCTTGGCGAGATCGCGTACCTGACTGACGGTCGAGTCGACTTTGACCCCAAAACTCAACAGTTCGTCAACAACGACGCCGCCAATGCCCTGCTAACAAAAGAGTACCGCGCCCCCTACATCATGCCCGAGGTGTGATGGCAGGCACTTCGAAACGTGAAGATCAAACGACTCACCGCGATTCCAAGTCGTGTTCCGCTGAAGATGACCGTGCGTCACGCTTCGTGCTCACGGCGTGACACGGACAACATCATCGTTCGTTGCCAACTGGACAACGGAATCGTCGGTTGGGGCGAGGGTGTACCGCGTCCTTACGTGACCGGCGAGACAATCAACACGGTGATGGCAACGCTCGAGCGATCGAAGTTGCCAGGACAACTCGGTGCATCGATGAGTGATATCGCTGATGCCGTCAAGCTCTGCGAATCCATCTTACTCGATGTGAACAAAGTCGACGAACGCAACTGCCGCAGCAACGCGGCTCGTTGCGCGCTGGAACTGAGTATCTTGGATGCGATGACTCGTTCGTGTGAAGTGCCATTGAGCCAAGTCACTGAGACTGTTCCGGAGAGCTTTGCGATCCGAGCCTCGAATCCGATCGTTCATTACTCGGCACCGATCACGTCGATGTCTGCATGGAAGCAATCAGTGCGAGGCCGCCTGGCTCGCTGGTACGGATTCCGTGATTGCAAAGTCAAGGTTGGAGTCGATGGCGTCGACGACTCGGAAATGCTAACACGAGTTCGACGAGCCATTGGACAAAGAATGACGTTGAGAGCCGATGCCAACGAGGCATGGGCTGCAGATCAAGCAGTCGACAAGATCAGCGCTCTCACCAAATTCAACATCGCAGCGATCGAGCAACCCGTCGCTCATGACGCCAGTGATGCGTTAACGGAAATCCGCAATCAGGTCGACATCCCGATCATGCTGGACGAGTCACTCTGCAGCTTGCCAGATGCCGACCGAGCCATCGAATGCGGCCTGTGCGATGTCTTCAACATCCGACTTTCCAAATGCGGCGGCTTCATCAACTCACTAAAGATCGCCGCCACCGCGCACCGTGTGGGCTTACGTTATCAGCTGGGATGCCAAGTCGGCGAAACCGGAATCCTCTCGGCTGCCGGCCGAGCGTTCGATGCATCCGTCGCGAACATCGAATTCGTCGAAGGCAGCTACGATCGCTTTCTCTTGAAGCAAAACGTCACGACCAACAATGTCAATTGGTCGGCTCGCGGCCAAGCTTTGCCGCTAGATGCGCCCGGCCTGGGTGTCGACGTCGATGAAGACCGAGTCTCTCGGCTTGCGCAGAAAAAGATCGACTTGATCTAGCGCTACCCACTTCCAAAGTGGCGAAGCCACGTCAGATACGTAGTTGCGGCATTAGCCCAATGGCCCCAGATCTGTGAGCCGTGACGCGTCAGCGGCCGGGTGGCAATTCGAGATGGTACACAGACTGACATGCCCGTGGCCTCACGACCAGCGGCTCACTTGCAGACCACAATGGGCGTTAGCCCGCAGATCTGTGCTGTCGTGGCTTCGCCACTAGGACAAGACGCAACACACTTTAGGCTGCTTGGATGGTTGCCGTCGTGATGGTGATGTATAGAATTACTCTAAGCGACTTTTCTCTCGGTCGGGGGCAGTTTGTGAAGAAGATCCCGAAAATGATCCCGATGAAACGGGGCAGGTGCGCGATCCGGGATTGCAGACGTTGATTGTCGAACTGGCGGCCGAAACCAACGGGGTGGTCGTCGTCAGTACGTGTGCCCGTGTTGCGGATATCGAAGGGTGGGAAGGGTCTTCGGTGGTCTCTCACCCGCTGGATCATTTGTCGATCGAAGCAGGTACGGTGCTTTTGCAGCATATCGGTGTTGATGGAGACGGCGAAGAACTTGGAAAGGCCGTTGAGGAAGTTGCCGGTCACGCACTCTCGGTCACGCTGGTCGGCAAATATGTGGTCAACGCCGCGAACGGTCACATTCGGGATCGTTTTGAAATCGGGCTGCCGCGATTCGATTTGGTCGTCGCAGATCACGACGATGCTGAAGCAGCAAATGATGACGAGCCCGCGAAGGGTTCATCGACTCCGCTAGCCGCGGCCGTCACGCCCGATGTGAACGAGATGGGCCAGACGATCGCGCCACACGCGGGTGAGAAGCGAGACCCGACTCGCGTATCCAGGACGTTTTCCCGCATCATGCAGCGGTACGAAATCTGGCTGTCCGGCCTGCAGGACCGCGAGGGCGACGTGGAAGTCAGCGGCCGTCTGGCTCTGGAGATCGCCCGCCTGACGGGCCTCTTCGACCGCCCGATCACCGCCGGCGAATTCGCGGCGCTGGTGGGGAGAGGTGACGGAGAAGAGTCTCGCGCAAAGGCGCAAAGGCGAGCCGGGAGAACTTTGCGCCTCTGCGTCTTTGCGCGAGGCCAATGCGATTCCCGGCTTGACGGATCGGGCGAGCACCGCGAGCGAGGGCGAAGTGAATCTGGCGATCGGTCGTCTGGTCGAGTACGGCCTGATCACGAAAGTGACCGGCTCGCGGATCCGTCTGTC
>PBMZ01000214.1 GCA_002722955.1 Planctomycetaceae bacterium
CTCACAAGTACAATTATGCCCGTGTATCTCCGAAATCGACTGAGCGCTGCAAGGAAAACCTGTCGACATGTAAACGGTTGCAAAGACGAGCGTGATCTTGACGGCGTGCCTCGAACATGCATGAACAAGCCCTGCGCACAACCAGCAGCGATTGTTCGTTTTTCACGACAACTTCCAGAACGGGAATCCAGACTTCCAGTGGATCGCACTCCCCCGCAGGTAATCCGAGCACGCGTGTCTGCATCAGTGTGCACTGTCCACCAGGCTCATTAAGAAACCCCGGCGCCGTGGCCCCACCAGGTCCGCAAAATGTCGAGGCGTTACGTCAGCGTGTGCGTTCAACGGTGTCCTCTCCTGAAATATCAAGATTCATTCTGGTAGCGGATTGCCGTTAGTCACCAAAAGCTGCGTCGAACGCGCGGCCCGAAGGTTTGAAGTCAACATTCTTGACGAATTGGCAAGCTTCGCGAGCTCCATGATCGCGATCCATGCCGCTGTCTTCCCACTCGATCGATAGCGGGCCATCGTAGTTGATGACGTTCAAGGCACGAATGATTTCCTCGAAACGAACGCCGCCACGACCGACGCTGCGGAAGTCCCAGCCACGTCGAGGATCACCGAAGGCCAAGTGGCTCGCATTGATGCCCGTGCGTCCGTCCAACGTCGTGCTGGCATCTTTCATATGCACGTGATAAATGCGATCGGGAAACGCTCGAATGAATTCGACGGGATCGACGCCTTGCCACAACAAGTGACTTGGGTCGAAGTTGAATCCAAACTCTTCACGACCGTCAAGCGCTTCAATGGCTCGCTCGGTGCTGTAGATGTCAAAGGCGATTTCCGTGGGATGCACTTCCAAGCCAAACTTGATTCCGCACTCTTGGAAAACGTCCAAGATGGGATTCCAACGTTCAGCCAACAGATCGAATCCCGCGTCAATCATCGTTCGCGGAGTCGGCGGGAAGTCGTAGATCAAATGCCAAATACTTGATCCAGTGAAGCCATTAACCACGCTCACACCAAGCTTTTGAGCCGCGCGAGCCGTGTTCTTCATCTCCTCAATCGCACGCTCGTTCACACCAGCAGGATCACCGTCACCCCAAACGTAGTCTGGCAGGATGGCTTGGTGTCGTTCATCGATATTGTCAAGGACGGCTTGTCCGACCAAGTGAGCCGAGATCGAAAACAATTGCAGGTCATGCTTCTTCAACAACTCAAGCTTGCGGGCACAATAAGTATCGTCTGAGAGTGCCTTGTCCACCTCAAAGTGGTCACCCCAACAAGCAAGTTCGAGGCCATCAAAACCGAAATCCTTGGCCTTCTTGCAGAGTTCCTCCAATGGAAGGTCTGCCCACTGTCCAGTGAATAAAGTTACAGGTCGTGACATAATCCTACCTCTTCGCAGTCTCTGGTGTCGATCGGGTCAAAGTGCCGCTGGAAATAACGAAATGAACCGAAGCTGCCCGTGGAGCTTCGCAAAAATTAAGGCGCGCTGCGGCACTAAACTCCTAGAGTTGTTGGTATTTACGTCCAACAAACTAAGCAAACCCGACAGTAGAAACCAGGGAATGCGAAATGTCAATCAACTCGAACCTCGCAGCCACGATCAGCAGTTGAGTCTTCTAGCTACGTGGTCTAGTCAAGTCGAGGGCTCTGACGAATGCAGGCAATCGAGGTTAAAGTCACGATTCTTCCCTCTCAACAAATCGACATCCGTCAATACCTGTAAGTGACTATTTTCAAACAAGTTACAGTCCAAAATCTGCCGACCGAGCCTATCATCAATGGTGCATGATTCGTGTGAATTCGTGGTTTGGCTAGTCGGCCACCACTGACTTGCCTACCATTGACCGTATGATTTTCCAATCACGAGAATCATTCTTCCCACGTTCGTTTTCGCCTTGGAAAGCCGTGCGAGAGACCTGATGAGCGTCCAATTGAGCTTGGCACTACTGGAGGTGAGCAATCTGTCACCGGCCTTTTGGGCGGCCGACGTTTGTTCGAAGGCGGCGGGAGTTCGATTGCTGGGCATCGAAAGCACTGATGGAGCTGACCAGTGCATCAAACTGGTTGGCTCGACTGCTGACGTGCGTCACGCTGCCGAAGCGGGACAACGTGCGGCGGAAAAAATGGGAAGCCAGACGTCACTTGCGATCCTTCCAGCCCCGGATGCTGTCACCGCCGAGATGGCTGATCCCAATCCCGTGTATAACCCGGCCCTCGAAAACTACGACTATCGCATTCCGAAAGAGAATTCCATGAGCCAAACTGATGCCCTGGGCCTGTTGGAAACACAAGGATTAGTCGCCGCGCTGCACGCGACGGACGACATGCTGAAGTCGTCCAATGTCGAAATCGTGGGCAAGGAGAAGATCGGAGCCGCCTTCGTGACAATCATGATCCGCGGAGACGTGGCCGCCGTCAGCAACGCGATCGATGTTGGCCGCAAAAGTGTCTCTCAACTTGGCGGCAAGCTGATCATGGCCGACGTGATCGCTCGCCCTCACGACGATTTGGCGAAACTTCTTCCATGAGGCCGGTGGAAGCTGCCAGCGGTGACGGCAGTTCCTCGTCTCCAGCTACGCGGACTGGCCAATCGACCCATTCGTCGCGCCAGAACTTGATCTCACCGTTAGGCATTCCCGCTGCGATGTACTTTCCGTTTGGTGTGAAGGCAACGGATAGAATCGCCCACTGACTTTTGTCTGGGATGGATTCCAACACTCGCCCGTTAGCCACATCCCACACGTAGATGATTCCGGACTCTTCTTCGTCTGAAACGCCATGATAGCCCGAAGCGGCAACTCGGTTGCCATCAAGAGAGAACGCGATGGAAAGGCACTGAAAGCCCTCTGGGTATTGCAAGGCGCTCTCGACGCGCCCATCTTCAACCGAGTAGAGCTCCAATTGCTGCTTGTCAAACCTATGAACGAGCAACTGTCTTGAGTTGGGCGAAAAAAATGTCAGATGAGAGCCATCAAATTCACTCAAAGGAATTTGTCTTAGCAAACGACGAGAACGCCAGTCCCAAAGTTGCATTGCCCGCAACTCAGAATTCTTGCTCATCCGAGAATTCGTGACGAGGATTTCTCCATCGTTCGAAAAACAAATCGCATTCGCAGCTCGCGGTAATTCCGCGACAATCTTCTCTTGATCCAGGTCGAAGGCATACACGCCCTTGGATTCATGCGGATTCTCCAAGTTTTCGAAGTTGCCGGCAGCGTAGTTTCCATCGGGCGAGAGCTCATACAGCTCGCGTGAAACATCCTGGCATTCGTACGAGTCCGGTGTCCAACGACAATGACGTCCAAGAGCCAGCAAACTGATTTCTTGAGTGCCTCGTCTAAATTGGAGTGTTTGAGTGTAGAGGCGTGGAAAGCTCAACGTTGCGATTGGATCCTTTCGGTATTCACCAAGTTTGGTAACATGAAAGAACTCGGGAACAGCACCGCCCCCACTGCTACGATAGCTTGGTGGCCGCATCCACCGATGCGTAGTGGCCATCAATTGGCCGTCTTCGGAAAACGCGATGGACGTGACGGCATAACCGCTTTCGCTTTCCTCGCCAACTTGAATTACGAACGGATCAATCAAGCTGCAACTGCAAAGCAGTAGTGCGAAGAATAGCAGTGAAGCACAGCGTTCCATGAATTCATCCTTGAACATGCACTGCTGGTTGTTAACGAACTTGAGAACCGCAAGGCACGCCGCATGTTTCGCATCTCACCGGCGGCTAGCCCAATGGCCCAAGGATTCTATTTGGACCGCCATCTCGTAGAAATACGAAGTTGATTACTTGTCTCGCAGCATCAACTTCAGTGACAGCCACGGTATGAAGAAAAAGATGAGCACGGACAACTTCCAAATTCCCATGCCACTGTAATGGATGATCTTGAGAGTTTCGGTTGTGAGACCGAACAAGTCACCGTGCAGCCGATAGATCAAATCGCCGAATAGCAGTACGGCCACCATCCACATGAACTGAACCAGAAAACCGATGATCCAGCCACGCAACGCGACACCTTTCATCGTCTGACAGAATTCTCTTGTCGATTCGGACATCTTGCACCTCTCGATGATCAAGGCGATCTTGAAGTCGCCGCTGTTTCAGTCTTCGGCAATCCACTCAAAACGTCGCATTTCGTTGCCGTCGACGACAACTGTTTCGTTGAACATGGCAAGTGGCCTTACCCACAACCCGCGTTCACCGTAGCCCGGGCGATAAACGACCAGCTGCTCGTCGGTTTCACTATGAGTGGCAACGCCAAGTACGATGTATTCATTGCCCTTGTAATGACGATAACGTCCTGTGTTCAAGGCGGATCTTCCTTCCGAGTAAGAATCGTAGGTGGATCGAGTAATTCTCGAAGCAGTTTACTGTCCAACGGGAACAGCTACTCAGAACCTTCGCCACTGGTTGCTTCTGAGTTTTCGGTGGCTTTGGGAGCTGCCTCGGTTGATGCAGGATTCTTCTGTTCAGTGGTCTCCCCGTCGGTTGCCGTCTCTGTCGATTCACCGTCATCGGTTTCAGGCAAGACCGTCGAGAAAAAGTCACCGACAAACTCGCCAACGTTGAAGACGTCTTTAGTTGGCCCCAACAGCGTATCGCTAATACCACTCCAAAAGACATTCAATAACCGACCATCCGCCGAGTTCGCATCGGGCTGCAACCAGCCCTCGCTCATCAAGTTGCCAGGTAATTGAAAGCTCAGCGATTCGCGAAGTGAAGCGAAGACGAGATCGCGCGTCGAGCGAATGCCGTTACGCCATTGGCGGATTTCTCGGAAGGGCAACAACCGACCCGAGTCCGCTTGTGAATCGAGCCGGCGGTAATCCTGCGTTTGTGCCGATTTGGCATTCGTGTTAGTTACCTCATCGTCTTCGGCCATATTCACGCGGCCGTCGAACGATGCTTTCTGTGCGAGCCGAGTTTCCTCGATTTGATTCGGAACCTTCGGTCGAAAATCAAGACTTAGCTCAAGCGTTTCCTTTTGCAGGCTTCCTTGAACGGTTTCCACTCTGACCGTAATTGCGGTTACAAAAGCCGCACCGCCTTGAAAGTCCTCGCCAACGCCAACAAGCTGTAAGCTGTATTTCGTGGACTGAGCATTGGGCACGATCAAAACTTCCGCCACCCCATTACCCGAATAAAACGTGTTGCCAAACTCGTCAACCTGCCCTGTCCCCGCCGTGAATCCGGCTGAGTTTCCATTCGAGTCAACCAGCGTGAAGTCCACAGGATCGAGGTAAAGAATCACGAACTCGTCGTTGCCCAATTCACGTTGTCCGCCCATTGCCTGGAAGAACTCAGCGGACAGCAAGCGACCGATCTCGTCCAAAGATATCTGCTCGGATTCGGTAATCGACTTGATGTAGAGTTCGCTGAAGAGGTCTGTGACCGCTTCTCCAATTTCGTCTGCAAGTAATGACCGCTGAGGACGAGAAATCGGTGGCAAGATGTTGATGTCGAGATTGTATGCGCCCGAGGAACCCGTCGAGACAACGCTAATGAAGATGACCTCGTCTTCTTCGACATCGAAAACAAGGCGGCTCCGACGTGATTCCGTGTTGTTGTCATCCGAGGCAACGACGATTCCGGTTGAACTACGGAGAGCCAGCAAGTTAGCATCGACCTGAGAGCCAATCGCCGGCGTAAAATTGACGACCATGCGGCCCGTTTCCGCCGCTTGTACTCGGAAGAAGTCGCGATCGTTGGGCGTATCGATTCGAAATTCAGCTGGCCCCGCATTCTCGAATGGATCGGCGTCACGGATGTTGTTGCCGACAGCGTCGCCGATGGCCATCTGTGTTGATGCATCGAATTGAATTCGAAGTGAGTACGGGCCTGTTGCTTCCTCGCGCCGATTCTGATTGACGAATGTCGGCAACGGTCGACGCACTCCGTCTGTTTCTCGGAAAGCCGCAGCCTCGACAAAGTACTCTTCGTCATCGCGAACCTTAAAGGTCAACTGACTGTTGAGAGTATTCGCTGATAAATTGTCGTTGGTGGCGAACGCGATTTCATCCTCATCGAAGATCGTTAGAAAACTGTCCAGAGAGGAATTGTTCCGCGCGGTTTGAGTGACCGTAATCTTTCCATCGCCTGGAGCTCGGAATCGATAAACGTCTCGATCGCCAACCCGATCGATTTCACCATCAATGATGCGTGGCGATCCTGATTGATCGACGACGAAACGCCTTGCAAAATCCAGATCCGCCGGCGCATCGTCGTTTGCGGGTGAGACATTCAAGAGGTAATGGCCAATGTTGTCACGAAAACCTGAGACGCGAACGATGTATTCGAAGTCTTCAGATACCTCTAATACAAGATTCGCGCTTGGAGTATCTCCGGCCGTCGTCCTTCGACTTTCGGGGGTCGCCAAGATCCCTTCGCTATCAAGCAAGATCAACGCACCATCGCTATCGACCTCGTACACAAACACAAAGGGATTTAAAGCGCCGGCATAAGTCAGCACTTCCAATGAAAGCTGCTGGGAAGTTGGCGCCGTGAAAACGAAGGTATCGATATCTGTTTGCGAGTTGACAATTCCACTGATTGGACGGCGAGTGGTGTCCTTGGCATCAGGGGTCGAGATATCCGACAACGTCAGAAAACCTGCGGTGTCGAGTTCGAGCTGGCGTGCATTCGAAATCGAATCCCCGAAATCGTCCGCGGCAGCCGACGAAAGTTCTAATCGGTACGCACCCGTCGACGCACCGATTCCATCAGCAATGATCAAGTATGGGTTGTTTTTCTCGGCAACGAATTCGACAAAGCTGCCCAACCCTGGGCCATCGTCATCGTTCGTCGACAAGATTTTTCCAAGATGACTCGAAACGGTTAAGTTGGGATCTAAATCGCCTACTGGATCTTGGATGATGCGGATAATGCCGTCGTCTTGCGCTCGGAAGAAAAAGATGTCGCGATCGCCAGCAAACTCGATGGCGCTAACAAATTCCGCGGACCCGATAGCGTCTTGCGTAAAGTCGACGGGACGACCCGGCAGGTTTCGCAAATCAGAACCGTCGTCGTTGATTAGCGGGTTACTGGCATCTGTGTTCGGTGAAATCTTCAGCGTGTACGCGTTCGCTTTATTGGACCGATTGACAACTTCGAACAAGATTGACTTGCCGTCGAAATCCAGGACTCGATCAGGAAACACATTGGTTTCTTCACCAAATGCCTTAAAGCGAGCCACTCCAGGATTCAGCGGAGTTCCGCTCGCCAATTCAACGAAATCGCCGTTCGCGTCTTCGTCGAATACGCGGACGAACGGTCGTTCGTCAATCGGCAAACTCGACTGAACCTCGATCGTATAAAGCCCAGTAACTGGTGCTTCGAATTCAAACAGGTCGACTTCATCAGGTTGCGTAAAGCCCAACCCGCTGTCATTGATTGGCTTGCCGTCTTCTCCCAGTGGAACATTGTTTCCATCGAACGTCAGCACGCGCGGTCTGAGCGAAGGATCGATTAAAGGATTCAATGACAACATTAAGGAATAGTCGGCATCGAAGACTTCCAGCTCATCATCAGTCGAAAAAGCGGCAACACCCACAACGATGGTTTCGTTGGCTTCAACGCGAATGATTGCTTCATCTTCGGCTTCCAATTCGATGTCGTCTTCATCGAAGGATGCACCATTATCACCGAAGAAGATCAGCTCAGGATTTAAGCGAGGGTCGACTCCGGTGGCTGAAAACTCGACGTTTGCGCTCAACGTGCCCGCTTCGGCAACGGTGATGCTAAAGAGATCAAGCTCATCGATCGACTTCAGCTTCCCTGGAACGACAGCCTCGCCCAAGTCCGGCAACGTCACGCTTGTCTTAGCAGCTTCGTCGAACGAAACCTCGAGTTCGAATTGTCCTGCAGTTCCCTCGGTCGAACCCGCTACAACAAATATCGATTCGTCGAAACCGAAGAACGTGTTTAACTCGGCATCTAAAGTTTGAGAATCAAAGATGTCGTCGCCTTCGCTATCGAACGGTTCAAGGTTGCTGTCCAGAATCGTCAGAAAGCTATCTAAACCAGGATCGAGTCCAGCCATAAAGAAGTTGGGTAAGACAACCGTCTCAATCAGATTGACTGGCTCAAAAATGGTTTGCCCATTGACTACCGTTTCACGGACAAGAGTGTTGTCTCTCAATTCAATCTGTGGCGTCTCGTCATCAAACAAGTCGAGATCTGAAAAGTCGAGTTCAAGGGCATCCCTGCCGATTTGGAAGTCGGAAAGATCCGAATTGACGGTAACGACTCCAGGACCCAACACGGCATTCAACGCGGTTTGAACATCAGAAAGATCAGCATCGAATTCGATAGGAATTGTTCGGCGTGTCCCCATCGGCAGGGGATCGAAGTTGTCAAACCTAATCCGAAAGCTTCCCTCGGTCGGCTGTCGATCAAATTCGACAGTCCTCAAATCAGAGATCGCGTCATACTCAAAGACCTGCGGAATCGTGATGGGAAAAGGCGCGCCGCTAATAGTTTTGACTTCGCCTGATTTGACAACCTCAGGCACAACATCATCACCATCGGCCTCTTCAGAGAAATCGAAGTTCAACGATTGTGGTTCAGAAACGGTTACTGTGACGGCATACTCGCCCAGCGTCGCACCAAGGCCTCGAACCTGAAATCGAAAATCCTCGCCTTCTTCCACTTCCAAGAAGATCGCTGGATTCAAGCTGTTGCCGAAGGCTTCGCTTGCTGCCTCTACGTCCAAGTCCGAATCGAAAGCAGTAAGAGCTAAGTCAAGTTCGCTACCCGGCGCCGCGACAGCTTGGATGATGGCTATGCCGTCATCAGGCGCCGTAAATCGAAACGTGTCAACGTCAGTGAAAAAGTCGATGTCCGCTATTAAGAACGCGGACTCATTCAAATTCTCTGGCGAAACCTCTGGGACTATCATATCGGAAGCCCCAATAGCCGACGGTTGATCCGACTTTTGGACCAGATTCATCGACAACAAGTACTCGCCAGCCGAAACAGGAACAATCTGTCGCGGAGGTGTTGGTACATCGGGGTCATCGTTGACCACTGGATCAATAATCGCACCAAGAGGCGTTGCCACGATGTCGATTACTGTTTCGGCGTTCGCAGCGGCACTGATAATGATTTGATCGTCGCCCGGCTCAACCAATCTCGGAAACCCAGCGTTGCCCATTTGGGGAGTCAACCGAACACCATTGTGGTAAGCAGTCAACGCAACATCGATTGCTCGATCAACAAAGAATTCCTCGCGAACAACCAAGAATTGCGGAGCCATTGGGCCAGCATTTGAGTTGCGGGGTAACGTAACTCGATAGATGCTGCGTGCTCCAGTAGTAAAGAACTGGCCAAAGGCAAACTGGCGCGAATCACTTGCCAAGCTGAGCGCATCCACATCCGGTTGATCAAAGCCGAGTTCAATCACATCGATGGGCAAGTTGACTGTGGTGGTGCTGTTATCAATGGCGTTGACGCGGCGGGGTGTTTGTAAGACCGAATCGCTAAATGCTTGCCCAACATCGATCATTCCCACAGGCACTTGAAGCGAATAAAAACCATCGGCGTCGGTTTGCGTCTGAATCTGTGATGGACCGGGATTCGCGATGATGGTGCGGTTTGCGATCGGCTCTTCGCCTTCGTTCATGACGCGATCGCCGTTCGCATCCTCGAAGGCGAAGCCGCTGATGGTGGCGGCTAGAAGATAGCGAGGCTCTAGCTGCTCGACGGCTGTTGGCGGGCTCTCGATGTGCGCAGCGCGAACCCACAGTGAACGCCGCGAGCGACGTTGCCGGTTATGCGGATTTTGAAGCCGCCATGTCAGTGAGTCGAGCCAGTTTCTCCGTCTCATCGAGCCATGATTTAAGTCGTGAGCTACCGTCAGAAGTGATCTCGAAGTGTTCGAAAACAAAGGCTAATCTATGTTTACGGTCGTCTTTCGAGCAGGGGTTGCATGAAGCGAATCCAAGATTCCAGTATACCCGTGCCGAGCTCGCTAACCCAAAACTTCCGCGAGCAATCATGCATCCAATTACGGACAGTTTTGGCTCAATCGAAGCCCGATTCCAGCGTATCAATCCGATGAATTGACACGATCGTCGAAGTCGACAAAACCATCAAACTCGCCCGCAAGCATCTGCTCGCCGTCGGATTGATTCAACGACATTTGGGGGAGAAAAACGCGGCAAATCGTCCCTAGCCAACTGCCCGAATACGCCCGGCCAATACCTGGAATCTCTTGAACGCCCAAACAGCAAGTCGTGAAACTCACGATCTGAGGAATCAAAAGGCCATTAACTGTACTGATCTCGGCACAGGATTCTTGCACCAATTGTTGTCGACGCCGAAGTTCGACCGGGACTCGAGATCACACGTCGTGTGGGCTAGCTTGCACCTTAGCCAGCCATACAGAAATTCTACGCACGCACCTGTTCGATAGCCAGACACGGAGACGAATATTACGACAGTCCGCATCATCCTAGAAGCTCTTAGTGTGATGCAGGGGCATCGGAATTGATATCGTTGCCCAAATCAACGATCCTAGAGCGTGCAATCAATTCGTTGAATGAGACCGTCATGCTTAAATGCCCTGTCTTAATTGCCTGTTTTTCCATCTTTCTGTCAACTCGCGCGCTTGCTGACCAACAGCATCAGCAACTGGCACGTCGTTTCGAAGTTGACGTTCAACCGTTCTTAACTTCTTTTTGTCTCGATTGTCACGGCAAGGACACTCAGGAGGCGAAACTCGACCTGAGCATTTACCGATCGACGGGCGATGTCCGCAAGTCTCATAAAGCGTGGGAGATCGTCCTTGAGAGGCTCGAAGCCGACGAAATGCCACCGAAAGACGCCGATCCGCGGCCGGCCAAGGCGCAGCGTCTTGCCATCATCAAGTGGATCAAGGATCTGCGGCGCTTCGAAGCGCAGCAAAACGCGGGTGACCCGGGCATCGTGTTGGTACGACGACTTAGCAATGCCGAGTACAACTACACCATCCGCGATCTGACTGGCATCGACATTCGGCCAACGCGAACGTTTCCAGTCGATCCGGCCAATGAAGCGGGCTTTGATAACTCGGGCGAGTCGCTGGCCATGTCACCCGCATTACTCAAGAAATACCTGGGAGCGGCAAGGGAAGTTGTCAGTCACTTGGTCTTAAATCCCGATGGCATCGACTTCGCCCCGCATCCGGTCGTTACCGATACGGATCGGGACAAGTACTGCGTCAAACGGATCATCCAGTTTTACCAGCGGCAACCGACGGACTTAGCAGATTACTTCTTCGCTGCGTGGCAGTTTCAGCGTGTGCCGCAAATTGGAAAGCGCGTCTCGAGCATAGCGCGGATTGCCGACCAGAACGCTGTCAGTGCGAAGTATCTGGAAGTCGTGTGGAAGACACTGACGACACAAGAAGAAGTTGGTCCCATCGCAAAGCTACAGTCGATGTGGTCCAAGTTACCCACCGACCCAAAGCAAACGCAGCCCGCTCGAGCAGCATGTGCGAAAATGCGAGATTATGTCGTCGGTCTCCGCCGTAAACTGAAGCCGGCGTTTCCAAATCTTGTCATCGACGAAAGCCACAAAGGATCGCAGCCGTTCGTACTTTGGAAGAACGAGCAGTACTCGGCACATCGCCGTTCCTTCGATCGTGACAAGCTGCGAATCAAGGATGACAAGACGCCCAAAGACTATCCACAAGATCTACTGATCCCGTCCAAGGATCAGCGGGCTCGCTACGAAGCCGCTTTCGCGAAGTTTTGTTCGATATTTCCCGACGCGTTTTACGTTTCCGAACGCGGACGCGATTACCTGGACAAGCTGCGAACCAAAGAGGAAAGCGGACGTCTGCTTAGCGCCGGCTTTCACAGCATGATGGGCTATTACCGCGACGATCAGCCTTTGTATGACATGATTTTGGATAAAGACAAGCAGCGAGAATTGGACCAACTATGGCTCGAGCTAGACTTTGTGACCTCAGCACCCGCTCGACAATACTCGGGATTCTTATGGTTCGAGCGAACCGATTCGCGCTACATGCGTGAACCTCAATTCGACTTCGCGCGGCCAGAGAACAAAGACGCGGCAACGGAGAAGATGATTAAAGATCTGAGTGTCGTGTATCTCGAGAAGGCCCGCCGCGTTAACGCCAATAGCATTGCCATCGGTGCCATCACAAAGTACTTCGAAGACATGAACCGTCAACTGCGCATTGTTGAACGCGCACGTGAAAAGGCCCAACAAAGTCATCTGCAAGCCATCGTCAGCTTTGCTCAACTGGCCTATCGTCGCCCATTGACGAACACCGAGTGGGACGATTTGCATGCCTTCTATCATCAACTACGGTCTAACGATGAACTCACTCATGAAGAAGCGCTTCAAGACACGCTGGTGTCAGTTTTGATGTCGCCGCACTTTTGCTACCGCTTGGACCTTTCCGTGATTGGCGAGCAGGAACGGCGGCTCACCGACATCGAACTAGCCAGCCGATTGAGCTACTTGCTATGGAGCAGCACGCCCGATGCGCGGCTATTCGAACTTGCCCAAAAAGAGGAATTGCAGCGGCCCGAGGTCTTGAAGACCGAAGTGCGTCGCATGCTGAAAGATGATCGCGTCTGGAGACTCGCCACTGAGTTCGGCGGCAACTGGCTCGACATTCGTCGCTTCGAGGAACACAACAGTGTCGACCGCAATCGATTCCCAAGCTTTACCGACAAGCTGCGTCAATCAATGTTCGAAGAGCCGCTCCGGTTCTTGGTTTACGTGATGCAAAATGACGTTCCCGTTGATGACTTGATCGATGGTGATTACACGTTTGTGGACTCTGTGCTGGCAAAGCATTACGGGATTGACGCAGACAGCAAGGGCGGATGGACTCGGATCGACAACGCTTCACAGTTCCAGCGCGGTGGGTTGCTGCCGATGGCCGCGTTCTTGACGAAGAACGCTCCGGGGCTAAGAACAAGTCCCGTGAAACGGGGCTATTGGGTCGTACGACGATTGCTTGGCGAAAGAATTCCGCCGCCACCGCCAAACGTACCGGACTTGCCCGAAGACGAAACGAAGCTCGATCTGCCTCTGCGTGAGCTGTTGGCAAAACACCGCGACAATAAACTGTGTGCCGGCTGCCACGATCGGTTCGACGCCATCGGGCTCTCATTCGAAAACTTCGGTCCGATTGGCGGACTTCGCAGCAAGGACTTAGGCGGCCGCGCGGTCGAGACAAAGGCAACCTTTCCCGATGGAAGTCAGGGCGAGGGCATCGTCGGTCTACGGCGCTACCTGAAGGCCAAGCGGCGAGAAGATTTCATCGACAACCTATCGAGAAAGCTGGTAAGCTATTCTCTTGGCCGATCATTGCAACTTTCCGATGAACTCTTGATTGAAGACATCCGTGCGAACTTGTCGAAGAACGATTATCGTTTCGCATCCATCATCGAAACCATCATCACTAGCCAACAGTTCCTAACAAAACGCGGAGCTGAAAAGCGCGCTTCGGACGAACGCAAACCAGCATCAAAATAAGTTTCTTGCGACGACGTCAGCGCGTCGCATCTTGAAAATAGGAAGCAGTATGAATTCCTCGAATGCCATTTCACGCAGAACACTTCTTCGGGGCGCCGGTGTTGCGATGGCGTTGCCTTGGTTGGAATCGCTACCGGTTTGGGGATTTGAAACTTCAGCGGAGACTCCCGGCGGATTTCCCAAACGTTTCGCCGTGCAATTCATGGCTTGCGGCGTCAATTCGAAGTACTGGTCCGCTTCTGGCAGTGGCAAAGACATGCAACTCGGAAAGAGTTTGCAGCCGATGGCACCACTGAAGATGAAGATGAACTTCATCAGCGGACTCTTCAACAAGAACGCGACGGGCGTTGGTATTCACCCCGGGCAAACTGGCAACATTCTCTCCGGCGCTGCTTTGCAGAAAGGCGCTGAACTCAAAGGTGGCATCAGCGTCGATCAGGTCTTGGCCAATTACCTGGGCGAGCAAACAGCTCAGCCAAGCATGGTCTTAGGCTGCGAGCAACCCATTACCGGCTATCACGAAACAAACTTTTCGATGGCCTACAGTTCACACATTTCTTGGCAAAACGCGACGTCGCCCGTACCGATGGAAGTGTACCCTGCACTGGCCTTCGATAGCTTGTTCGACAACCGAGGCAATCGCCGCAACAAAAGCATCCTTGACCGAGTTCGCGGCGAAGCGAGCAGCTTGAGCTTGAAGGTCAGCGCCAGCGATAAAGCCAAGCTAGACGAATACTTGACCAGCGTTCGCGAAGTCGAGAAACGCGTCAGCCGACTGCGCAAGGATCAAGACAAAGCCGTCAACCGCGCAAAGAACAACGACAAACCACTGGCCGCCTTGAAGCGTCCAGACAACGGCTTGCCGGAGGACATCAGAGAACACATGCAACTGATGTGCGATATCGTCGCCATCGGATTCCAGACCGACAAAACACGCATCGCCTCCCTACTTCTTTGCCGTGATATCTCGGGTTTGTTCTATCCGTTTCTGGATGTACGTAAGGCGCACCACTCGGGATCTCACGACGATCTGTCCGAAGATTGGCAAAAGGTGACGCAGTATTACGTCAGCCAATTCGCATACTTGGCGGGCAAACTGGACAGCATGAAAGAGGGCGACGGCACAGTCCTGGATCACTCTTGCCTGTTGTTCTTGAACAACATGTGGTCCGGCCGCAAGCACGATTCAAACAAGCTTCCAGTTCTAACCGCCGGCAGCTTGGGCGGCACGATCGAGACCTGTCGCGTCATGGACTACGGCAACAATAGCGACGACAATCGCAAGCTGTGCAGCATGTATCTCTCGATCATGAATCGCATGGGGATGCAGGCCAAGGAGTTCGGTGATGCCACGGCTCCTCTTGCTGACTTTTAGACCTTGAGCTCTCTTGAAAGTCATCCATGCAAGCTCGCCCTAACCTGCCGCGTACTCTCACTGATTGGGTTCGAATCTTTGGCCCCGGTGCGATTATCGCGTCGTTGACAATCGGTACGGGCGAGTTGATTTTCTCGACTCGCGGCGGCGCGTTGTTTGGGTACCGCATTCTTTTCTTATTCGCGATCATCTCACTACTCAAGTGGGGATTGGTCATCTCGACCAGTCGACACATGGTGCTAACCGGCGTGCATCCGTATGAGCGGATGATCGAACTGCCAGGGCCACGAGGTTGGCTACCGATCATGTTGCTACTGATGGCCACTGTGTGCTTGCCGATTTGGATCAGCTTTCATTCCGGTGTGCTGGGCAACTTGACCTCGTGGATCACGGGGACTCGCAGCATGTTTCACGGTGGGATGGATTACCTATGGGGTGCCGCGATTCTAGTGGGAGTCCTGATTCTTTCTGCCACGGGAGGCTACACGGTCTTCGAACGCATTCAGTTGTTTGTGGTGGGGGCTCTAGTGTTTTGTTCGGGGCTGACACTGATTCTGTACAACCCAGAATGGTTGGAACTCGCCTTTGGACTGGTGCCGCAAAAGCTGGGCTATCCCGAATGGCTTGACGAGAAGTATCCAGACATCGCGAAGCATTCCGTCTGGGTCGAGACGACACGATATGTGGGCGTTATCGGTGGGGCTGGCTTCGACTATCTAGCTTACACTGCTTGGCTGCGTGAAAAGAGCTGGGGCATTTTGCCCACCAAGGCCACTCCCGAACAACTCGAGGAAATCGCAGCGGATCCCAACCATGAAGTGCGGCAATGGATTAAGGCGCCAATTGTCGACTGCGCTATTAGCTTTATCTTGATTGTGGCGTTTAGTGCGGTGTTTGTGGCGTCCGGGGCCATGATTCTAAACCCCGAAGAAGTCGTGCCCAACGAAGATAACTTGCTTAACCTCCAAGCGAAATTCGTCACCAACATTCACCCACTTCTGTTGCCGCTGTACGTGACCGGCGCGTTCCTGACGATGCTCGGCACTCTCTACGGTACGATTGAAATCGCTTGCAGCATTGCCGACGAAATCAGTCGATCCTTCGTTGCTGGGTGGACACCCGAGCGAGCAAAAAAACTGAAGCGAGGAGTGATCGCATGGTGCGCGTCATTCGCACTTGTGATTCTAACGTGGCTGTTCATCCGCCAAGCATCATTTGATCCGCCAGCGGTCGCCGACTCCGCTGCCACGGCAACTGAAGGCGGAAGCGAACAGCCGGCCGAGCCTGCGATGATGAAGAAGCCGCGTTTGCTGTTGGCGATCCTGACACCAGTAAACTTGTTCACGGGCGTCTTGTCCTGCGGTTTGATTTGTATCCTCACGATTTGGATGGATCGTCGTTGGTTGCCGAAGGCGTTGCATCCACCGAAATGGCTCGTCTTCATGAATGTCGTGTCGGCAGCCGTCTTTGCCGGCTTAGGAATTAAGGGATATTGGGACAACGAAAGCCGAATCATCGTTGTATGTGCAATGGCGGGTGTCTTGGTTACAGCGATGCTCCTTGCCCTCCTATTCCAGGCAAAGCTCAAGTCCGTCGGCGAGGTCGCGCCTGATGAATAGTCATAAAGCTACGTTGCCAAACGGAAAAGTTTGATGAGTTGCAAGTGGATACCGGCAGTCACTTTGATCTTTGTTGTAGCGTCCGCGCAGGCTGATGATGGGACATTAGCGCGTTTCAAAAAGAACGTCGCACCGGTGTTGCGGGTCTTGTGCTTTGATTGCCACAGCGGCAACGAACCCAAGGGAGAAAGTGGCTTCGATCAACTCGAACCCGATCTCGTCAATGGCGACGATGCCGAGACTTGGCACGATGTGCTGAATCAGTTGAATCAGGGCGAGATGCCGCCGAAGAAGGCGAAACAACCAACGGCTGCTCAACGGCGGATTCTCACCAACTGGATGCGAGCCGCTTTGACCGAGGCTGCCGAGGCCGCGCGGTTCAGGCGAGGTCGTGTCGTCACGCGGCGTTTGACTCGCTATGAGTACGCCAACACGATGCGAGACTTGTTGGGGGTCGACTTAGACTTTGCTCGTGACCTGCCGCCCGAACCAACGTCACCCGATGGCTTCCGAAACAACGGTTCGACATTGGAAATGTCGCCTACTCAGATTGAAATGTATCTGAACATCGCCCGCAACGCCCTCGCCGAAGCCATCGTGACAGGCGAAAGGCCGAAGCTGATCGAGGTCTCACAAGAGAAGACCGCCAACGGAAGACTGCCAACTCGAAAATTCGCCGGTCACGAGCCGGTGCGTCCCGAGTTTGCCTTGGATCTGAAAGAGTTCCCTCGACAAGGAGAATTCGAAGTCAAGGTGACCGCTGAAGCCGCGAACCCGGATAACGAACCGCTACCTCAAATCAGCCTCTCGATGGGACATGTCCCCGGAATCATTCATGTCCCGCGAGGCGAGATCGGCCGCGCCGACGTATCCACACAGTCGCAAACGTTTACTTTCCGCGGTCGCATGGAAGACTTCCCACAGCCCGGCCCGATCTCGTTTGGCAACTCGGGATTCAAGGGCATGGTCTTGATGATCGACTATCTCGACGGCGATGGCAAAGAGTTGCGATATCCCAATCGCATTTACGTTCAACGACCAAACAAGAAACCGAAGACAAAACCAACGCCAATCCCTTTCGGTCAGCGGTTGGAAATCAAAGTCACGTCGGTCGAGTTCAAGGGGCCGGTTTACGCCAGCTGGCCGCCGCCGTCTCACCAGCGGTTGTTGTTTACATCGGAGAACTCGGACGACGAAGCAAAGTACATCCGCGAACTCTTGGCGAGATTCAAGGCATCCGCATACCGTCGACCTGTCGGTGACGACGAAGTCGAGAGAACGGCGATGCTGTTCGAGAAGATTCGCGGGCAATCCGATTCTTTCGAAGAAGCCGTGCGAGAAACCTTTGCATCGGTGTTGGTCTCGCCGCACTTTCTTTACATCGTCGAGAAACGCGATGCCAGTGCGAAGACTCAACAGGTTTCGAGCTATGAACTCGCCTCGCGGCTGTCTTATTTCCTCTGGAGTTCGCGGCCAGATGAACGCCTCTTGAGCTTGGCCAAAGATGGCCAGCTCACCCAACCCGAGATTCTACGGAGCGAGACGATTCGTCTCCTCAGCGAAGAGCAACGACAGGACGAATTCGTGCAGCGGTTTGTCGATTAATGGCTCGACCTAGATGCACTCAATCGAGTCGCCGTGAATCCCGAGTTCTTCCCCGGTTTCGACAACGGACTCAAAGATCACATGCGGCGCGAGGCGCACGCTTACTTCGCCGAGATTCTGCATCACGATCGAAGTGCTCTTGAGCTGCTCGATTCGAACTGGGTGATGCTCAACCGTCCGCTAGGAAAACATTACGACATCGACGGACCAACATCATCAAAATTCGAACGGATTGAATTGAAGCCAGAGAATGTTCGTGGCGGCGGCTTGCTGAGCCAAGGTGCATTCTTGCTGTCTAACTCCAACGGCGAGGACTCTCACCCAATCAAACGTGCTGTCTGAATTCTGGATCGATTGTTGGATTCGCCACCCGCGTCGCCACCACCAAACGTACCAGAATTAAACACCAACAGCTCTGATTTGGCTACCTTGACTTTGAAAGAGCAATTGGCGGTGCATCGAAAGAAAGAATCATGCAACAACTGTCATCAAGACATCGATCCGTGGGGCGTGCCACTTGAGAATTTCGATGCGATCGGACGCTGGCGCGATCAGATTCCGTCCCACAAAAAACAGCCGGCGACTCCGGTCGATTCCACGAGCACGTTGCCCAACGGCAAGGAAGTCAAAGACGCCTTCGACCTGAAGAAGTATCTCTTCACCGAACGGCGTCAAGCCTTCGCGCGATCAATGGTGAAACGCCTGATGGCGTATGGACTCGGCCGATCGCTCGATTATGCGATCGAGAAGCCGTCGAAGAGCTGACGGCAATGTTCGTCAAAAGCGACTTCCGATTGAAGTCGTTAGTCGTCGACTTCGTTCAGAGCGAGACGTTTTTGACCAAATGACACGATCAATGTCGTTGCGGCGCTGTTTTGAAATCGCGCTCTATAAATAAACAACCTCGCCGACTTCGGCTGACTTCTCAGCGGCAAGGGTCGCTTCGACGGCCGCCATCGATTCCTCGGGCGTGATGATGTCGATGGGACGGTCTTCTTGGATGCAAGTGGCGAACCAAGAGAATTCGTCGCGCAACGCACCTCGCCGCGCCCCATGGAGCTCGGGCCAATACGTAGTGTCCGGTGAACGCCAGCCCTCACGAGTGCTGATCGAGAAGTTCGGATGAGTGTCCTGGATATGAATGATTCCCTCGGTGCCGATGATTTCGAGTCGCTCGTCAATGTCGAATGGAACTCCGTCCGGCATGCACCAAACCGATTCGAGTGTCGCTGTCGCGCCGCTATCGAAACGATACATTGTTTGTCCGATGTCCGGATGTTTGAGGCCTCGAACGTCGACCGTTTGAGCGTAAGCGGAAACAATCTTGGCCTCTGTGAGCCAAAGCATGATATCAGTGCAATGAATCGAGTCGCCAACGATTGGCCCGATCTTGTTCAGGATTTCCGTTGTCCACTGTGCTGGAATGTTGCGGCGTGCGGCCAGTGAAACAATCTTGCCAATCTTGCCAGCGGCAATTTCTCTTTTGGCCGATGCATAACGAGGATTGAATCGGCAAATGTGCCCGATCATCAACTTGCCGCTTGCTCGTTTGGCTGCATCGCAGATCTTGCGGCAATCCTCGACGGTCGATGCCATCGGCTTTTCAAGAAACACGTGTTTGCCGGCTTCCAATGCGGCTAATGTGGGCTCGGTATGCTGATCCCACATTGTGGCAATTGTCACGGCGTCGATGTTGGGATTGTTGAGCAGTTCATGGTAGTCGGTGTAGCTTTGCTGGACTTCGAACTTCTGTGACAGTTCATCCAAACGGGACTTTGTTCTGGTGCAAAGGGCCGTCAGTTCAGCATGAGGCAGCGAGGCAATCACGTCAGCGTGGTACTCGCCGAACCAACCCAAACCGATGACTCCGAATCTGACCTTATCCATCTTTGAACTTTCTGCTTACGCTGGTTCCCAAGGCGTTTCGACACCAAACCAAGTATTGAGGTCCGTGTACTCAAGGAACTCGACAATCAAACCGTGTTGATGAATGAAAACTACGCGGCCAAAGTCGGATGGTTCAAACGGGCCGTAGACGACTTCCTCGCCTTCAATCGCGGCTTCTAAGTCATCCACGCGATAGGCCACGTGCGGCATGTTCCACAGTTTCCAGAGCGGCGATCCCGGTACCAAGTCGTCGGGCTTGGACTTAAAACGTAGGTACTCAATCCGTTGCGGATGCGTTCGCGGATTCGTGACCCAACACTCGCTGTCGGGAACCCAGAATTCCTCGGCCTGAGGTGAATCAACTGGTAGACCAATGTGGTCGAACTGTAATTCTTGAGTCATTGCTCACTCCAGATGTTAAGTCCCTGATGCCTCACTGTAATTGGCATTACATTCGACGTCGATGGCTACGTGAAGCACACACTACATCTGCGGAATGAATCCATGCATGAATTTGATTTCATTCAACAACGGTTGAATCGACGAACGTTTCTCCGAACCAGCATTGGCGGTGCAAGCCTTGGTTTGTGCATGGCCTCCTTGGCCGAGGATCCGAAACGCTCGTTTCACGGCGTCGTTGGCATCACGACTGGCGGCGGAGTCGGCGAACAGCGAAGACGCGGCGAGTTAAAACTGCTCGACCTACCAAAGTACGTTCGCAACGAATTGGGCATGACGGTCATCGATCTGAACACACGATGGATCAAGTCGTCCGCACCACGCGATCTGATGAAGGTCCGTGATATTGCCACAGCCGTCGGTTGCCAATTCAGCAACTTGAAAGTCAATCACAAGTTTGGCGAGTTGTACAGCCACAACCCAAAAGAACAACAGGCCGCGTTGACCGCAGCACAACGACTAATCGACGCCGCTCATATATTGGGGACGCGCTGGATTCGCTTCACGATAAGAGCCTCGGAAGCAAAATCACCCAAGGCACATCGCCAACTGGCCGAGTACGCTAAGCCGAAGGGCATCCAACTTCTGATCGAAAATGGAAGCAGACAAAAGGATCCCCGGGCAGTTGCTTCTACTGTCAAAGCCATCGGTGTCAACGTCGCCCCTTGCCCCGACACTGGCAACTGGGCAGACTCCACTCGAATGGAGGGTCTTCGGCAAACCTTTCCCGGTGCTGCCAGTTGCGACTTCAAGGTCTACGAACTCAACGCCGACCGCAGCCATCCTAAGTACGACTTGAAGCAATGCTTCGACATTGGCTGGCAAGCCGGATTTCGCGGGCCATGGATCATCGAGCACATGAAACCCACGACCAGCGGCTTCGCAAAGGACACGGTCTACATTCGCGAGATGCTGGCAGGCTGGATCAAGACCGCAAGCAAAAAGTAGCCGTCACTCTCCGAGTGACGAGCGTGCTCGAAGTCGATTCAAAGAAGAGACAGCTGCCCACCAATTCATCTGGTCCGTAAAGCTCATCACTCGGAGAGTGATGGCTACTTTGAGTCCGACTTGCTGCGCAACTCATCGAACAAGTTCACCTGCGGCCAGTCGGTCACTTCATTTGCTGCTCGGTGCAAATTCCGGTCAATCGCGCGGCCCATGTGAGACGCGGACGGGCTGGTTCTGGTGTTGAACAAAGCGATGAAATTCCGGCCGTCGTGGCGGCGGATTAGGATGGTGGCTGTTCCGTTCAATGATCCAGTGTGCCAATGATTGACCTTGCCGTTCTCCAGCAATCGGTTAATCCAACCCAATGAGTAGAAGACGTCCTTGGCCTTACCCTCGTCATCGTAGCCAGCAAGTCCTGGCGGCCGAGTATACATTTTGCTAATGCTTTGCTTCGATAACACCTTGCAAGTTTCCGGGTTATCGAACGCGGTAGCGAAGCGTGCCAAATCAACGGCCGAGGCAATCCAGGCTCCGTGCGAGTCCATGGCTTCCAAGTACCAGGCACCGTATTGCCACGGAACTTGCTCGCCCAGATTCGCCTGAAAGACTGATGGGCCACGATAGCCGTGATAGTAGCGGACTTCTCCAGGAGCCCTGCCAGACAAGTGCGTCTTGCCGATTCTCATCGACTGAATGCCAAGCGGCTGAAGTACGCTTTTCTTCACATGCTTTTCGTAAGAAGCACTGGTCAGCTTTTCGATCACTCGGCCTAAGAGACAATATCCATAGTTCGAGTACGCGTATCGCTCGCCCGGATCGAAATCCAATGGTTGACGCAACATGGCACGGATCACGTCATGAGGTCCGGCGGGTGCAGGCACATTCAGATCTTTCGCGAATCTAACGGACTGAAACATACCGTCGAAAGAGATCGCGCGGTCCCAGCCGCCTCGATGTTCCAAGCAGTGGCGTATCGTGATCTTTCGTTGTCGCCGATCAAACTTGTCGCCGATCTTCTTGATCTCGGCGTTGTAGTCCAGCACATCGAAAACGTTGTCATCAAGCTTCAGCTTGCCGGCTTCGACAAGTTGCAAGATGGCCACCGATGTCACCGGCTTCGAAATGCTCGCGATGCGAAACAAGCTGGTCGCCGTCACCTTCTCACGGGATGCGATGTCGGCGTAACCGTAACCTTTGGCGAAGACCAACTTGCCATGATCGGTCACCGCCAGTGCGGCACCGGGCACGCGATGTTCTTTGATGAACGCTCGCATCATCCGGTCAAAGCTCGAAAGCCGCTCATCGTGTGTGCCTGTCGAGACAACGTGGCTGGCCATCCCTTGCCGGTATCCGGGGCCCCGCAAGACGCGACCGGGCCGACTGTCAGTAAGTTCCCCGTTCGAGAGGACAAGCGACCCGTTAACGATGACATGCTCCATCCCTTCCGATAGTTCATTCGGCTTAGAAAACGCGGCCTTGTCTGTCAGTTTTTCGTAATCGAAAACGATGACATCAGCAGCCAAACCTTCCGCGATTCGCCCACGATCAAAGGCCAAAACATCATTGCAGGCCGCGGCAGCAGCCTGCGACACGGCTTGTTCCAATGTGATGGCTCCCAAATCACGCACGTATCGAGAAAGCAATCGAGGAAACGCACCATAGCCTCGAGGATGCGATGCGATCCGTGATCCGCCCGCTGGGCCGACATCCGTACAAAAGGAAACAAACGGCTGTTGCATGGCAAGAATCTTGTTCGCGTCCGTCATACTTTGAGGCAACGCAAAAGCCCCCGCCTTCACCAAGCTAAAAAACGTGTCCCATGGATCTTCGTCGACGGCCTTGGCGATTTGCTGCAAAGTTTGCCCCTTGTACTTCGAGTAGCGCGGCTCGTTGGCTTGACCAATCACAACTCGATCCCAGTTGTGTCCGACGTGGCGATACCAGTTCTCCCAGCCACCGGTGGTTTCCATCTCTTTGCGAATTTCCGCTCGAAGCTTTTCGTCGTCCAGCTTCCGAAGCAGTTGTGGTCTGCCTTCTGCAAAGTGCCTTGGATGGATGAACGCTGCCATTCCCAGTCCATTGTTGACGTAGGGATAAATGTCGGCGGTGACTTGCCTTCCCGTTGCGCGGGCGGCTTTGATCTTGGCAATCGCCAGTTGCATCTTGCCCCAGTTTTGCCGTCCTGCTGCCTTCAAATGAAAGATGTGGACAGGCGTGTTTCCGGCCTCGCCGATTTCCAAAGCCTCGTCGATCGCTTCCAGCAGCATGTCGCCTTCGTTGCGCATGTGGGTGTAGTAGCGTCCGCCATGTTGACCCGCAATCTTTGCCATCGCGGCGATTTCTTCCGTCTGAGCATAGACGGCCGGCGGATAGATCAGAGCAGTGGAAACTCCGATGGCGCCAGCTTCCATCGCTTCTTTGACCAGCGCTTGCATTTGTTTCAACTCATCAGCGGTTGGACGCCGGTCAACCTCGCCCAAGACGATGCGTCGCACTTGAGTGTGTCCGACTGTTTGCACAACGTTGATGGGCATACCTCGCGAGTCCAACAGTTGGAAGTACTCGGTCATCGTCGTCCAACCACGGAGCGCGTCCTGGTCCTTTGGCAGCGGTGCGGCTGAAACTCCTTCACCCGCATTGATGGTCGTTATTCCTTGAGTCAGAAGATTCAGCGCAGCCTTGGAATCTTCGAGCATTGGCGTCGCCGTTTGTCCCATCATGTCGACAAAGCCAGGAGCAACGATCAAGCCGCGAGCATCAATGACCTTACCGGCATCTTCTTTGGCAATTCGGCCGATCTTGGTGATCTTGCCATCCGAGATTCCAACATCAGCGACGTACCAGGGAGCCCCTGTGCCATCGACGACTCGTCCCTGCTGAATGACAAGATCAAACTTCTGCTGGGCAAAGGTTGTCGTGTCGAGGACAAGCACGACAACCAAAGCAACAAACGACACATTGCGAAATAGATTCAACATAGCTGGCCAATCGTAAAGCGGGTGTATCGAGAGTTTTGTCGACTATACCGCTTCAGCCAGCGTAGTAGTAGCAAGGCAACTGATCGTTAGCTTTCGTAGCCTGACTCTGAGTCGGGTCTCAGCATTGCCCGACTCGGAGAGTCAGGCTACAGCGCTTGGCTTAGGCCAGAATCTCGTCAACCACTCGACCGTATACGTCGGTCAGCCGGTAGTCGCGCCCGTGATGAGGGTACGTCAATCGCTCGTGGTCGAGACCCAAGAGATGCAAGATGGTGGCATGCAAATCGTGCAAGTGCACGCGGCCGTCGATGGGTTGGAAGCCGAAGTCATCAGTCTCGCCGTGAACCAAACCCGCTTTGACGCCGGCACCGGCGAGAAGCGTGCAGAAGCTCTCTTGCTGATGCTCGCGGCCGTGTTTTGCGATGGGGTTGGTGCCCGAAAGATCTTGGCTCCAATAAGTTCTGCCGAACTCGCCCGAGATCATTACCAGTGTGTCTTTGAGCATTCCGCGTTGCTTCAAATCGGCGATCAATCCCGCGATGGGCTTCTCCGAGCTAGCACAACTGGCAGGCAACGAACTGCGAATGTTGCCGTGATGGTCCCAGCCGCCCATCGTGACTTGAACGAAACGAACACCAGCCTCGCTCATGCGGCGGGCCATCAAACAGGCCTTGGCATTTGAGTCGCATGAGGGCGTGCCGATGCCGTACATCTCTTGAGTTGCTTTCGATTCGGAAGACAGATCGACAAGGCCCGGTGCCTTAGCTTGCATCCGAAACGCTAACTCGAACGATTCGATTATGCCTTCCATCTGGGCGTCAGTCTGGAGTCGATCCAGCAGTCGTCGATTGACCTTTTGCAGAAAGTCCAAACGTCGTCGCTGAGCTTCGGTTGTCGAACCGTCGTCGCGGAGATCAGCGATGGCGGGCTCTTCGGCGTTTTGTGGAACTCGCAGTGGTGTGCCTTGATGAATGGCGGGCAAGAAACCAGAGCCATACGTTCGGCCATCGCGTGGCGGATGAATGGTGATGTAGCTGGGCAAGTTGCGATTCTCGGTGCCGAGACCGTAACTCATCCAGGCACCCATCGAAGGTCGGGCTTCCGCGATATGACCGGTGTGAAATTGCAGCGTTGCCGGTGCGTGCGCCTTGTTGTCCGAGACGACAGCTCGCAGCATGCAAAGTTCGTCGGCAACATTCGACAGATTCGGCAACAAGTCAGAGAGCATCATTCCAGAATCGCCCCGCGGCCGAACGGGAGCGACCGGAGCCATGGGCAAGAACTGAGACACTCCGACGCGCAACTGGCCATCATCGCCAACCGGCGACTCGATCGGTTTTCCGTGAAGTTTGGAGATCTCTGGTTTCGGCGCGAACAAATCGCCTTGGGATGGTCCGCCGGCCAGGAAAACAAAGATCACTCGCTTGGCGCGCGCAGAGAAATGCGGAGCCCTTCTGGCGAGTGGGCTGGCCGCGTTTGCCGAACTTGCAATCAGATCACTGAGCGCCAAACTGCCCATTCCGCAAGCGGCCGATTGCAACCACTCTCGTCGAGATAATTGTGAGATATTCATGCTTCAAAGTTTCATCAAAAATTCATTGCTTGCCAACAGCGCATGACACAGTTCGGTCCACGCGTTGTCGCCCGAAACGCTCAAGAAGTCGAACGCTTCCGCCCGTTCTTCATCCGTTATCGGCCGGTTGAGTAGTGTCAGCCACAACAATCGCATTCGTTTCGTTTCATCAGTTTCCTGCTTCATTCGCTTCGCAAGTGCTGCGGCGTGTTTCTTGACCGTCGGACTGTTCATCAGAAACAACGCCTGAGTTGGCACGGCGGTAACATTGCGTTTCCCAGTCAATTCGGACGGTTGTGCAAAGTCGAAAACGTTGCGAAGTGTTGCCGGACCAGGTTGAGCCTCGTCGCGAATGATGGGCAAATAAATGGTTCGCTCAAATTCTTGAGACGGGCGAAAGCGGTTCAGTCAGAAATTTGGCGGGTTCACGTTTTTGGGATCGAGGCCGCCGACGTTCTCCGCGTACTCTAGCGGAATTGCCGAGCCGCGAGTGGGCGGTTGCAGTTGACCGGCGACAAAGATCATGGCGTCGCGCATTGCTTCTGCGTCCAAGCGGACTCGATTCATCCGCCAAAGCCAGCGGTTGTCGGGATCGATGGCATGTGCCGATTTGCTATGAGTGCTCGCCAGTCCGTAGGTTCGACTGAGCACCAGGTTGCGAATCAGTTTCTTTTGAGACCAGCCGCTCGCAACAAACCGCGCCGCGAGAAAATCGAGCAACTCGGGATGCGATGGACGATCACCGGGCAACCCAAAATAGTCGACGGTCCGCACAAGACCCTCGGCGAACAGTTTTTGCCAAATACGATTTACGCAGACTCGCGCTGTTAGCGGATTCTTGCCATCGGCAATCCACTGAGCAAGTTGCGCCCGTCCACTTTGCTTGGCCGGTATCTTTGGGAGAGTGTCGGAAGCAACCTGCAAGAAACCACGCGGTACTAGACGACCCAACGCCCGAGGATTTCCCCGAATCGTGACTCGCATGTCTTTGGGATTCTCGGCATCGAACACGCCGTGAGCTTTGGCTACGGTCGGCTTGAAGAACTCTGCGTGCTCGATGTCACGGTTGAGTTGCCCGACGCGGCCAGCCTTTTGGTCTCTTTCCTTCGTCAGCTTGTCACGTTCACCCTTTGTGAGCTTGTCATTCTTGAGGAGCTGGTCGAGTTCTTTTTGGCGAGCTTGAGTTTCGCTGCGTTCCTTCTTCCAACCGGCAAGCTTTTCGGCGTGTGCCTTTTGTTGTTTCATTCGGTCTTCAGTCTGCTGCTTTGTTTCCGGCAAGTCCAGCTTATGAATATCACTCCAGACGCCTCGCGGAGTTTTGTAAATCGTCGAAGTCCCATGAAAGAAGCCCCCCATTGCGTAATAGTCGGTCTGAGGAATGGGATCGAACTTGTGATCGTGGCAGCGTGCACATTCCAGCGTCAGCCCAAGGAACGCTTTGCCAACTTTGTTCAATTGCTGATCGACAATGTCGACGAGCAACTTTTCTTTATCGGCTTCGACGATCTCGACATCGCCAAGAACCAGGAAGCCTGTGGCTGTCAGGTTTTCGGCTCTTTGCTGTGGGCTATCGTGTGGCAATAGGTCACCCGCTATCTGCTGGCGGATGAATTCATCGAAGGACTTATCATTGTTGAATGCGTTGATGACGTAGTCTCGATACTTCCAGGAATACTGAGCGAACACCCTGTTCGACGTACCGACTTGATCCGCATAGCCAACCAAATCAAGCCAATGGCGAGCCCAGCGTTCACCGAAGCCTTTGGAATTGAGAAGCCGGTCGACCACCTTCTCCTTGGCTTGGGGAGATTCGTCGGCAAGGAAGTCCTGAATCTGGTCGACACTGGGCGGCAGTCCCGTCAAGTCAAAGCTGACTCGTCGCAGCCAGGTGTGACGGTCGGCATCGATAACTGGTCGGATTTGTTCTTGCTCTAGCTTTGCCAGGATGAAGCGGTCCATTGCTGCCTTCGGCCATTGATCGTCTTGGACCTCGGGAATGGCGGCTTTGGCAACGGGTTGAAAAGCCCAGTGTTTTCGTCCCTCGGCAATGTCAACCTTTTGCTGCTGTCGCGCTGTTTTGTTGACGCGAGGATCAACGGCACCCTTGGCGATCCATTGTTCCAGTTTCTTGATGGTCGCTTCAGGCAATTTGCCTTTAGGCGGCATCTGGTAATCTTCGTAACGCACCGCACTGATCAGCAGGCTTTCATCGGGCTTTCCTGGAACAATCGCCGGTCCCGTTTCGCCACCGCGGGCCCATCCACTTCTTGAGTCCAGCACCAACCCGCCCTTGGCCTTTTTGGCTTGATGGCTATGGCAGCCGTAACAGTGCTTCCGCAGGATGGGAAGAATGCTCTTGTTGAAGTCGTTAATTGCGGCTTGCTCTTCGGTAGATTGGTCTTTGGCGAATGCGCAACTCGACCAAAGAAGCAAACTGACGGCAAGAAAACTAGACACTTTCTGCAGCATGGTGATCCTCGAATCATCACGTCTTTGGCGCGACGTTAATCAATCGATGATATCAGTTTGGCAAGCGAGAATCACCCATTGATGTCATCACAGCGACGCTCCCGCCATGGTAGCAATATGATTATTCGGCAGCGGGCTTCTTGACGATTTGGAGTTTGCCTGAATCGATGACGTGCTTCAGACCAACTTTGTCCAGCGTGGCAGCGAGGATAGCACCGACAGTGGTGTTCTTGAGGCTTAGAGTTAGCTCGGAATCGAGAACTTCCTCGCCCAATTTTTCTTCCTCATACTGGATCGGGATGCCTGCCATCTCTTCGATTTGGAGAAGCATCACGCGTAGCGACGTTGGTTTGGCTTGCAGGAACTCTTGGATTGGCTGCTCCAACTGGGCGTCGACATCGACCAAGTCTTCCGGTGCGGGCTCAACCGGTTCGAGCTTCGATGGGTCGACCTTTGGCAAAACTGGATTGGGATCGTTGTCATCGCCTGGCGGATCGGCTTGGGCAACCACAGTCTTCAGTTCGGCTGATGGCGGCTGATCACCGGGCTCTCCTGGCACGCTCTTATCCAACGGAAAGCCATCTGCGGCAGCAGCCATCCGGCGAACGACTAACGGATCGACTTTCTTCGAGACGAATCGCACACTGCCGTCGGCCATCAAGACATACATGCCATCGTCTTGGCCTGTGCCAAATCCGTCGGGGCCATTGATGTACGGTTCTTTGTTGAAAGACCGAATCGTCGCGTCACCCCCGGCGGCCCAAGAACCCAGCCGCCTGTTGACACCCGCGATCATCATGGTGTTCGAGGCACCATCGCTGATTTCCTTGGGCTGTAGCTTTCGACCGTAGCCGAACACGCCAGCTCGCGGATGTCCAGTTGGCAACGTTGCGGCATCCTCGCCGACGCCAGCGACGCCGACGTAATGCGCTGCCGGGTAACCCGTGTCGCTAACAATCCCCGCAACGCTCGGGTTGTGGAATTCGGTGAATTTCTGCCGCACGAATCGATCATTCAAGGGGTCGTTCCAAGGCCGATCCCAGAGGGGCTCGATCCGCGATTTCGGTCGCAGGTGAGTTGCCAGTTGCGCCATCCAGCTCAATTGCTTCTCGGCGGGCAAGTCGGAAGCTTCCGCCCACGGAAACGTGCCGGTGAACTGAGTGAAGTCGAGTATGTGCTTGCCCAATTGCGTGAGTTGCCCATCGACGTTGCCTGGCTCTTCGACCGCAGGTGGTTCTTCTGTTGGCTTTGTATCGGCGATGGCTTCCTCGGGGATCGGTTTGGCTTCGGGCGATTCTTCGGGAAAGGTCTCGTTAGCAACGTCACCAACTTCCGTGTCCCTGCCTTCGGAATTCGAGGGTGTGAGGCTGATCGCTGTGATCAAAACAACGGCTGTCGTGCCAGCCACCAACCAACCCAGGCGAGAGGGTGTCAGCCAGCTTGGTAGCTTGGCCGACGGTTTCGTCGCCGCGCTTTCTTCGAGGGCCTGCAATTCCGCCGGGCTATAGCGAGACGCTTTCTCTGTTGGATCGGACAGAGATCGATCTTGCAACTTTGAATCGGTCAAGGTATCCGTATCCAAGTCCTCGATATGACGGAATGTTTGCTTCTTCGTGGATTGGGACGCTTGGTCTTTGTCGGCCGTCACCTTTTCGGCGGTGATGGTATCCGGGGCGTGACCGTCGGGCGCGACAATCTCGAAGGGCTTTCCGCAATCGGGACAATTAACGGTACGTCCGAGATAGCTTTGATCTCGGATTCGCAACGTGGCGGAACAGTGGGGACAAGCGAACGATGTGGTGTGCATCCTGGGGAACCGGGAATGGTTGGTTTAATTCGTCATCAGTCATTCATCATTGAAAAACGCAAGCCGCTTCAGTAGATACAGCCAATCCCTGGCATCCGCTATCTTATCCAGATAAGAGCCACGGTTCAAAAACATTGTGGTGATTCTTGATCATGTCGGAAGTAAACAAACGACGATTACTTTTGTTTCGCACAGTTGCGGTGCTGCTGGGGCTTGCTCCGTTTGTATTGCTGGAACTGATCTTGGCTGCCATGGATCGAGGAATGCCGCAAGATTTTGTCGATCCATTTGTTGGATTCAGCAAAGTCCACCCACTCTTCGAAGTCAACGAAGACGCTGAAGTTTACCGAACAGCCAAGTCGCGAGAAATCAATTTTGGCCGACAATCGTTTCTTGCCAAGAAGCCCGATAACGGATTCCGAGCCTTCGTTCTAGGAGGTTCCACGGTTCGTGGTCGCCCATTCCAAACAGACACCGCTTTCGCAAAGTGGGCCGAGTTGGAGTTGAGCTTGCGTGATCCAGATACGCACTTTGAATTCGTCAACTGCGGCGGCTTGTCCTATGCCAGTTACCGACTCTCGCCCATCTTGGACGAAGTACTGAGCTACGACCCCGATCTGATCGTGCTGGCAACGGGTCACAACGAGTACCTCGAAAACCGCACTTACGGACACATCAAGGATCGATCGGCGGCGCAGCGTTGGGTCGAGGACCATGTGTATTCGTTGCGAACGATCACGCTGGCTCGAAGTTTTCTTCACGGGGGTGAGGCCAAGGAAAAGACGGCTTTGCCCGAGGATGTCGATCCGCTGCTCGATAGCGAAAGCGGATATGAATCTTACCGTCGAGACGACCAATGGCGGTCTCGGGTGGCGCAGCACTTTCGTTATTCGCTCGCCAGCATGATTGACCGCTGCCGAGAACACAACGTGCCCGTACTGCTGGTCAAACTTGGGACGAACTTGCGAGATTGCCCACCTTTCAAATCGGAACTGAATGAGTCGCTCGATGCGGATGCTCAAACGGAGTTCTTATCGGAATTTGAATCGGCTCGAAAATCAGAAGCGGAATCGACATCGGCCGCGTTGTCACTTTATCGCAAGTGTGAGTTGATCGATGCTGAGCACGCGTTGTTGAACTATCGAATTGCCCGCTGTTTGGATCGGCTGGGAAAACAAAAAGAGGCTCATAGCTACTACGTCAAAGCTCGTGAATCGGACATCTGCCCGCTCAGGATGACGACACCGTTGGCGGATGTGTTGGACCAGCTTCATACGGAACTGAAAGTACCAATGATCGACGTCCCGACGCTGCTCGATCACGCCGCCGTCGGAAATATTGCTGGTCAGGAATCATACGTCGATCATGTTCACCCTGGCATCGCCGTGCATCAAGCGGTCGGAATTGAGTTGGCCGCCGCTTTGAAGAGAGAACGGTTTCACGAAGACGGGTCGTCGCCTTCGATTGATAAACGGCGGGGCGAATGTTGGAAGCACCTAAAATCGTTGGGGCCCAATTACTTGCCCAACGGCAATCGACGAGTGGCTTGGTTAGAACACTGGGCTCGGCGGACAAAGCTGTTTGAAGACACCTTGCCGCGAGATACACAAGGCTACTTAAGATTAGGGCACAAGTGGCTCGGTTTCGGCCAATTCGAACAAGCCTGGGGTTCGTACAAGATGGCGATTCGAGAGGACCCGGCCAGCGTTGACGCTGTGATTGCTCATTCGCACCAGTTGTATGAAGTTGGCCAGTGGGACTTGGCGAGAGAATTGCTTGGATGGATCGGCGATTTGCAGCTCAGCAAGAAGCAGTCGGCCGAAGTCATCGCAGCGAAAGTTGTGTTGTTGTTTTCGCTCGGCGAAGTCGATTCGGCGCAAGAGTTATTCCAGGCTACGCAAGCGAGTACATTGGATCAGAAATCTTTCTGGCACAAAGACTTCCAAGCAATCGCTTCGAAATTACAGTAGCGTTCTGGAGTGCAGCACCAAGACTCGCGTTAAGAACACACCTCTTATGCGGTTGATTTCGGCGACACCTACATAACTCGTCGGATTAGAGACTCATGCCAGAATCATCGCTGCGTCAAGTTCCCATTCATGTCAACTGCCAGTCGGATGCCAGGGTAAACGACTTATCAATCGCCTTGAAAGAATTGAGGACGATCAAAGATGTCTTGGATTGGTGCCTCGAGCAAACTCCGGCACGCGCGATCGATGAAATGGTCACACAAGACGAATACACGCACGACTTCATTGTGGCGTTCGACGAGGATTGCTACTTGGTCTTCGACACAACGTGATTCGGCAAAGTGGTGGCGGTCGCCATCTGGGAAAAGAAACCAACAATCGCTGAGTTACTTTCAAAGCGAGTTGAGGATGGTTGGACCCCAACTGCTTCAGCCTTAAAAGGAGAACCTCGCCTTCTTGGCCATGTTTGTAAGCTTGTAGAGTAACGCGATTACGCGAACAGCCTTGCAGCCAAATCTGCATCCAGTCATCATTCTTGGTACGGACACAAATTGATCAATTACATTGTTGGAGAAATCGGAATGAATAGGCGTTTACAAATGGTTGCGGCAAGTCTCTTGGCTACATTCGTCGCGGGGCAAGTTCTAGCCGGCGACTGGCCGTCCTGGAGGGGCCCGAATCGTGATGGTATTTCGTCTGAAACAGGCCTTTTGACTGAATGGCCAGAAGGCGGCCCGAAACTCTTGTGGCAAGTCGACGGACTCGGCGGCGGCTACAGTAGCCTGGCCATCGCGGATGGAAAGATCTATACGATGGGACGTCAGGGCGGGGGCACTCATTTGATCGCGCTGAATCAAAAAGAAGGCGAAAAACTTTGGGCGACTTCGGTGGGTGGCGGCAACCCCAATTGCACTCCAACCGTTGATGGCAGCTTGGTGTATGCACTTGGCCGTGACGGCGACTTGGTCTGTGCGGACGCACAAGCCGGCAGTGTTGTCTGGAAGAAGAACTTTGGCAAGGACTTCGGTGGCAAGATGATGTCCGGTTGGGGTTACAGCGAATCGCCACTGGTCGATGGAGACCTCTTGATTTGCACACCAGGCTCCGGCGACGCGTACATCGCCGCACTCGACAAAACCTCGGGCAGGGTGATTTGGAAGTCCGGCCCTACCGATGCCGGCTTCAGCCGAGGTCGCGACGGCGCCGCTTACTCATCCGTAGTCGTCAGCAAAGGCGCTGGCGTGAAGCAATACATTCAATTGAACGGACGCGGTGTTTTCGGCGTGCGTGCTTCTGATGGCAAGTTCCTGTGGTCTTACAACAAGATCGCCAACGGCACGGCCAACATTCCAACCCCGATCATCAAGGGCGATTACGTGTTTTGCTCAACCGGTTACGGAACGGGCGCCGCATTGTTGGAATTGAAAAAGACCGACGATGGCGTCAGCGCCGAGGAAGTCTACTTCTTGCCGGCCAATAAGTTCCAGAACCACCATGGCGGTATGATTCTTGTCGGCGACTACATCTTCTGCGGACACGGTCACAACAAAGGTTTTCCGCTGTGCATCGAAATGATGACCGGCAAGAAAGTCTGGGACGGCGGCCGCGGTCCCGGTGCTGGTTCCGCGGCGATTTTGCAAGCCGACAACCATCTTTATTTTCGCTATGAAAATGGTGTGATGGCACTGATCGAATCGACACCTGCAGAGTATAACTTGAAGGGCTCGTTCCGCATCGCCACGGCCGACAGAAAGACGCGTAGCTGGCCGCATCCTGTGATTTCTGACAAAAAACTCTATCTCAGAGATCAGCAAATTTTGCTCTGTTACGATTTGGCCAAGTGATGTCTAAGATCGCTCTTGTAACGACTGTCGTCTTTTGGGCAACAACACTTTCGGCGGATGAGTTGTCTTATCCACCGAAGTTGCCCAATGGCGACACCGTCGTCACAAATTCACCGGATGCGTTTCGACGTCCGACTGGTCCAATCAGTTCGGACGTCTTGCTTCCTAAAACGGCACCGTCTGTCGATTTTGCTTACTACCCCGAGCAAAACTATCCAGGGAATCCATGGTCCGTTTGGGGTGACAGCCTAGCTGTGAACGGAAAGTACTACTCGGCCATCGGCGACCACCGAGCCCCTCAAGGCAACGCTTTCTTGTTCGAGTACGATCCAGAGACGAAGAAGTTTCGCACGCTCGTTGATGTCAAGAAGGCATTGAACTTGCCCGAGGGGCATTATGTTCCTGGCAAAATTCACAGTCGCATCGATCTTGGTAGCGATGGTTGGTTGTACTTCGCGACGCATCGCGGCTCGACCCGAGTGACCATCGACAAGTATCACTACAAGGGTGACTGGATCATTCGCCATCACCCGAAGACTGGCAAGACCGAGATTATCGCTCAAGGTCCCGTGCCGAAGCACTGCATTCCCACCAGCGTTTTGGATCCCGAGCGGCTGATCTTTTACGGAGGCACAGCGGCCGGGAATCGAGTCGATCCCGTGATGTTCTTTGCCTACGACATTCGTAAGCGCAAGGTTTTGCACACCGCTGAGAATGGACCATATCGTTATTTGATTTATTCACGCTCAACGGGCCGCGTTTATTATGTGAACAAAGACGGCGGGCAACTGATGCGCTACGATCCCGCCGATGGCAAGCCGCCCGTTCCGATCACTGGCAAGATCGGGCTGAGAGCCGCGACGCAAGAAACACTCGATGGTTTCGTCTACACTGTGTCGACGCGACGAGATGGATCGCTTTGGCGGTTTAACACCAAGACCGAAGAGATCGAAAACCTCGGTCTGGCAAAAGTTGGGACGCAGGACTACATCACCAGTATCGATGTCGGTCCGACGGGGCGTTACCTGTACTACACGCCGGGAGCACACGGAGGAAGTCAGAAGGACGGCACTCCCATTATCCAATTCGACACGAAGCTGCGCCAAAAAAAAAAGTCGTCGCGTTTCTGCATCCGTTCTATCAAAAGAAGTATGGATACACATTGCTGGGAACATTTGGTTCGGCCATCAACGAGACCGGCGACAAACTCTACGTCACCTGGAACGGCAATCGAGGTGGTATGGATGGCCGCGGGCGTTATCCTTTTGACACCTGCGCGTTAACAATGATCCACTTGCCAAAACCGGCCTCACGCTGAGTTCCCTGGTGTTGACGGCGACGGGACTCATTGACGCAACCCGTTTTGGCCGATATATTTACATATGCTGATATGAACTCGGTAGACGAGGAAGATGCCAATGAACGGCTCCCAACAATTCTGCGACGGTGTTTCTCGACGTTCCCTAATCCAAGCCGGACTAGCTAGCACGATCGGCTTGTCGATGCCGGAACTTCTGCGTCTGCAGACAATCAGCGCCGAGACAGGAACCACAAAACAAGATACAGCAGTAATTTACGTCGAGATGGCAGGCGGTCCAACTCAGCACGAGACCTACGATCCCAAGCCGAATGCCCCGATCGAGTACCGCGGTCCGATGTCTCCGATCAAGTCGAACGTCGACGGCATCGACTTCTCGGAATTAATGGTCGAACAGGCCAAAATCGCTGACAAGCTGGCCGTGATCCGTTCGATTTACCACGATTCGGGCAGTCATGGGACCAGCAGCCATATGACTCAGACGGGCTATTATCTGCGGGATCGACAGAATCGCGAGAATGAAATGCCCTGCATCGGCTCGATCACCGCCCGCGTTCGCGGAGCGAATGAGCGAGGTTTGCCGGCGTTTGTCTCCTTGCCCCAAAGCATGAGATTTGGCCGCGCCGCATGGCTGGGTAAGGGCTACAACCCGTTTTCTAGCGGGCGCGACGCTGATGACAAGAAGTTTCAAGTGCCGAACTTAACCTTGCTCAACGGATTGACCAGCGAACGACTCGGCGATCGCAAGGCCTTGCTAGAGGGCTTCGATGCCTCGCGGCGCACTGTCGACAATCACGGTGTTGCCGATGCCATCGACCGTTTCACCAAAGACGCTTTTGAGATGGTGACCGGTGACAAAGCCCGCTTGGCGTTTGACATTTCGCAAGAAAAGGAAGCCATTCGAGATCAGTACGGCGTGAACAAGATCGGGCAAAACATGCTGCTGGCTCGCCGCTTAGTCGAGGCAGGAGTCACCTTCGTGACCGTTCGCGCCAACAGCTATGGAAGCTGGGATGATCACAACGGTGTGGAAAAACGCATGAAGGCCAAAGGCCCGCAATTCGATCAAGGCGTTGCTGCGTTGATCAGCGACTTGCACGAGCGAGGAATGGCTGAACGAACCATGGTTGTGTGCATGGGCGAGTTTGGTCGCACGCCGCGCGTCAACAAAAACGCCGGCCGCGATCACTGGGGACGTGTCATGAGCGTCGCCTTGGCTGGCGGCAACATTCGCACGGGTGTCGTTGTTGGTTCATCTGACCACGTGGGTGCCGTGCCTCAAGATCGTCCGTATCGTCCCGAGAATGTACTCGCCATGCTTTACCGACACTTGGGAATCGACCCGGCAATGAAATTCAACGACCCGTCCGGTCGACCGCGATACTTGTTGGAAGAACGCGGCTTGATCGATGAACTGGTCTAGCTGATGAAACGCAAGCTGCTTGTCGTCACGGTCGGGTTCTTTGCGTTCATCGTGATTGGCGACTTCATCTATTCGCAGTACGTGTTGTACCGTTGGCGGCAATGGGAAGCGGGTATCGTTCGTGACGAGGATGGAATTCGAGAAGGCTGTCGGCCGTTTTACGTTGGCCCACGAAGTAGCAACACCGCAATCTTGATGGTGCATGGCTTTAGCGACAGCCCGCCCATCTTTCGCACAATGGCCGAGAGGCTTGCCAAATCAGGCTTCCGCTGTCGGGTCATGCGCGTCCCCGGTTTCAGCACACACCTGACCATACACGCCAAATTGACAACCGCCGAATGGCGATCCGCGATCGACCGTGAAGTCCGCACCTTGCGCAAGCGCCACCAGCGCGTGGTGATCATTGGCCATTCACTCGGTGGCGCACTCACCATTCGACACATTTTGGAACATCCGGAATCTGCTGATGCCGTCGTTCTCTTAGCGCCGCTATTGGCAGTCTCGGATGAGCGAGCTCCCGTGCTTTCGTCGCGGAGCTGGTATGAAGCTGCCGGCTTTGCCTTGAACTTCACAACGGTGATTCAGAACACGTATCCAATCGACGGGTACTCGGACGAGGCCCGTGACTTTGCTTATCGAGAGGTCTTTGTTCCTCGACGCATCTACGACAACTTGTTCGAGATTCTTGACAGTGTCGAAGGTCGAGCGGGCGAGATTCAGACACCGTTACTGATGGCAGTCAGTAATCAAGATCATGTCATCAATTGGAAAGTCGACGAAGAGTTCTTCGAAGACCTTCGCTCAAAGCCCAAGAAACTAATTTGGCAGAATGAGGCAGGCCACGCAATTCCGCTCGATACTGGTTGGCGTGAACTGACCGATGAAATTGTCGAGTTCATCGGTCAGTCCGAGTGATTTGAAAATCAGCTCGGCCCAATCAAATTCCCGGATAAATAAACGGTGCCGCTGCGCTGTTTCCGACAATCGCAAAGACCGCAGCTAAGAGCAGTACGAGAACGATCGGGGTCAGCCACCACTTCTTGTTATGAATTAAGAAGTCGGCAAACTCAGCAACTAAGCTGGGTGGTGCCTCATCGGCTTGATCCGCAAATGTTGTGTCTGGAGATTCTTCAGCGGGTTTGCTGGTCGGTGTTTCTTCTGACATTTCTAACTTTCCTAAGCCACTCAAAACTGCTTGAAGTATCGTTTTGAGTCTTTATTTTGTTCCCGTTCGATCCAATACGATTCGGCATTTGCATCGAATTGACGTTTCACAGGATCGTATCCGCACAACTTCATCATAAGCCCTACGGGAGTCATGACAATATAAAACACGAAGCCAAAGACGACCTGAGTGACCACCCACGCAATGGGAAAGATGGCGCACATCCAGGTCAGATACACGATCCGCATGAATTTGGGGAAGATGAAACCGACGAAGGCGATTGCCGTGCTCGCCCCCCAAATGATCATCGCCACTTCGGATCGGCCGTGCTTGAACATTTGCAACGAACCAATGATGCCGAAGAAGACAATGAACAAAGCCCCAAACTGATTCAGGAACTTTCGATCGGGATTCCACTGGATTTCAATCATAATGTACTTCGTGGTAAGGCGGCGATCTCCGCCCTTTCCGCATCAGTCCAACTGAAACTGAGCAAGATACGCGTCGATTTCGTGCTCTTTCGCGTCCGGCTGTTCTGTCTTCAGTAAGAGGAAATTGTCGATCACCAAGACATCCATGTTGGTGCTCATGAAACATCGGTAAGCATGTTCGGGCGAGCAAACAATGGGTTCACCACGAACATTGAAGCTAGTGTTGATGATCGCCGGCGAGCCAGTTTGAGATTCGAAGGCTTTAAGCAATTTGTAGTATTTGCCGTGATGATTATCGTCAACGGTTTGTAGTCTCGCCGAGTAATCAACGTGCGTGATTGCTGGAATCGAGGATCGGACAACGTGCAACTTGTCGATGCCAGTGCGAGCTTGATCTTCGGCACTTAGCTCGGTTCGGACATCTTGATTCACATCGGCAACAAGCAACATATAAGGACTTGGTTGCTGCGGTTTCGTTTCGAAAAGGTCCGAGACGCTTTCTTCCAACACCGACGGCGCGAAGGGTCGGAATGATTCGCGGAACTTGATCTTTAGGTTCATCGTCGATTGCATCTCGCGGCTTCGCGCGTCGCCCAGGATACTTCGCCCACCGAGTGCTCGCGGGCCAAACTCCATTCGACCCTGCATCCATCCGATGACCTTTTCCGAAGCGATCAAGCCAGCGACGCGATCGCACATTTCATCTTCGTCCGGGATGTACTGGTACTTCGCGCCGGTCAAATCCAGGAACTTGCGAATCTCGTCGTCTTCGAATTTCGGGCCCAAGTACGAGCCGTGCTGGATATCGCGCGGGTGAGTTGTGCGTTGGTTGTCCAACAACTGATACCAAATCAACGAAGCCACACCAAGTGCACCGCCAGCGTCGCCAGCAGCTGGCTGAATCCAGAGATCGTCGAACGGCCCTTCTCGCAAGATCCGCCCGTTGGCCACACAGTTCAGAGCGACGCCACCGGCAAGACAAAGGTTTTTCATACCCGTCGTTTTATGGATGTGCCGAGTCATCCGCAACATCATCTCTTCGGTCACTTTTTGCACGGACGCCGCCAAATCCATGTCGAGTTCTGTCAGCGGCGACTCAGGCTTTCGAGGCTCGCGGCCGAACAGCGTGTGAAACTTGCTCGACGTCATCGTCAAGCCTTGGCAATAGTTGAAGTAGCTCAAGTCCATTCGGAACGAGCCGTCTTCTTTCAGGTCGATCAAGTTGTCCATGATCGTGTCGACGTACTTCGGCTGACCATAAGGTGCCAAACCCATCAACTTGTACTCGCCCGAGTTGACTTTGAAGCCGCAATAAAAGGTAAAGGCGGAATACAGCAAACCCGGTGAATGCGGAAAGTGCAGCTCATGCGTGAGCTCGATCTTGTTGCCACGGCCAGTACCGAAGCTGGCTGTCGCCCACTCGCCAACACCATCGACCGTTAAGATGGCCGCTTCCTCGAACGGCGATGGAAAAAATGCGCTCGCCGCGTGTGACTCGTGATGCTCTGGGAAAACGAATTGCTTTTTGTACGCTCCGTTGAGCCCCTTTTTTAACTCCCGCCGCATGTGCAGATTTCGTTTGAGCCACACGGGGATCACGTTGGTGAGGGATCGGAAACCGATCGGGACAAAGGCGAGATGCGTTTCCAGCAGCCGCTCGAATTTCAAAAGCGGTTTGTCGTAAAAGCCGACGTAGTCAAGTTCTTTGGCTTTCAACCCGGCCTCTTCGAGGCAGTATTCAATCGCGTTCGTGGGAAAGTCGGGATCGTGCTTGCGGCGCGTAAACCGTTCTTCCTGAGCCGCCGCGACGATGTCACCATCGACAATTAACGCTGCTGCCGAATCATGATAAAACGCTGAAATGCCAAGAACGGCTGTCATTCCACTTCATTCGTACGTGAAATTGGGAAACCTTGTTACCTTTTCATTACGTGCGAATTCATAGTTCGTGTGGAAAATCACTGCAATACCGGATGAATCTCACCGGCAGCTCGAATGAAACGAAAATGACCGCGATCAAACCCGTTGATCGCGGTCATCCGTTTATTTCTTCTTACGCCGGCGTATTTGGCGGTCCCTCATATTTTGCGCTCGAGAAGGCCAGGATCATCATGAAGATCGGCGTCAACAAAATCAGCCCTACACCAAATCCGGCACCTTTGCCGAAGGCCTTCGCCAAATCAATCAGCAGCATGATAGCGAATACAATGTTGACACATGGAATGAACATCAAGAGCAACCACCAAATGGGGCGGCCGCAGATCTCCAGCAGGACAATCATGTTGTAGATGGGGACAATCGAGGCCCACCCTGGCTTGCCCGCTTTCGAAAAGACGACCCACATTGGGATGATCGAAATCAGAACGACGACCAACATGATGAAAAAGAAAACCGCTCCTGCTGCAGCACCAGCCGCCTGTGCGGCAGCCTCGGCTTCCGCATTGTTCATTTGACCAAAAATCGTCGTTGCCAGGATCGCCAATTGTGTCATTTCAATTCTCCTCGAGTTGTTTGCCAATTTCGTAAATGGAATCTGTTACAAGAACTTGATCATTAGATTCGAACAAACGTCGAATTCCCGCTTTGTGGATCTTCATTTTTGTGCCGCCGACGCCAATTGCACCAAAACAAATGACGCCATCACGGTCGACGCCGTTATCCATGACTTCGATTCCGGCTAGGCCGACGGGTGGCACAGCATTCACATCGACGGCGACTTTCAAGGATTGCAACTGTTGCCGTTGCTCGACTGACAGGAACTCAACGCCGGCGGCACCGGCAGCGATAATCAATCTGACGCCATCAGCGGCACTGGTGACTTCATCTGGTGTTCCCGCCTGAATTGGTGTCAGTTTCGCGTCCTCAACATCAGCCGCAATGGCTTCGCATGCCGACTGACTTCGCTCAAGCGAGCGGCTGCCGACCCTCACAGTCGCCCCTTCTGAAGCCAACAATTGAGCGGCCCGCTGGCCAACCGGTCCGGTTCCTCCCAAGACCAACGCTTCGGTTTCCGCGAAATTCAAATGCCGACGTGCCGCCAACACGGCGGCGGCGGCTGTTGTGTTCGAGCCATTCGAGTCCAGCATCACGGAGACTCGCACAGGCCCAAAAAATGTATTCTTCACTTTGTCCACGACCGCTTCGCCCGCGGCGACATTGCTGCCACCAACAAAAATCGCAGTGCTCTTCAAGTCTTTCGGCCCACGTGTGAACATGCCACCGTGAACGAGCGGCTCGACGTTTTCTGGCGTCACCGAACTGTAACTAAAGAGTTCATCCACGTCCGAGTCGACGGCGACGACGCGATCGAAGCTGCTAGCGTGGGCATCGGTATCAAGTTGGATCAGAATGCGTTTCATCGTAGGTTCATTTGTTGGCCAACGTCACAACACCATCCCAATCACTTGGAGCGACACGGTTTTGCTGTGCAATTAGCATCGTCAAGAAGTCTTGAGCCCGATCCGTGGCGGGCATCGTATGTAAGCATTGATACGCTTTTTCCCAGTCACCCGCAATGAAGCAGTCGACTCCTTGATCGTATTGCTGCAAATGTTGAGTTGTTAACTCTGGGCAATCTGACTCGGGTGGGACAAGCTCGCTAACCAAAACAGGCGTTTCCAGTCCAAACGGCAGCACCTTCGCCAACCGCCTGGCGCGGCCTTCGCTGGGATTCATTCTTTCCCGGACCAAGTTGGCCGTCTTTTCGTCCATGATGATGGGCACGCGCAGTTGGCTTGTCATTCCTTCCAGGCGACTGGCAAGATTCACAACTGGTCCGAACACGGTGACCTTGACTTGCTCCGATGTGCCGATTTTCCCGGCAACCGCGCGTCCGTGAGCAATCCCGATGCCCATTTGAAAGTTTGCTAATGGGTGATTGCTCTGTTGGTACGTTTGAGAAAACGCCTTGCGAATTCCCAAAGCCGCGCGGCATGCCGCTAAGGTCGAGTCATCCGAGTCAATCGGCCAACCCCAAAAACCAAGAGCCGCGTCGCCTTGAAAATCACCGGTGACTCCGCCGTGTCGCAGAATGTGAAGCGTCATCACTCCAAGTGCCTGGCTGACTCGATTCAACAAACCGATCAAGTCGCCTGCGGCACCTTCTGCTTGTTGGCTGAAGCCACGCAAATCGCAGAACATCACGGTAACGTCACACTCGCGTGGCTCGAGAAGTTCTGTGTTCAGATCATCGCCCAGCGCCGAGAGGATCGGTGGCGCGAAGAACTGACGCAGACCGGCCTGGCGTCGCTCCGGAGTGTTGAGCCGCTTGACCGAGCTGATGATCTCGGCAACTAACTCGGCGAACTTGACGTTGGCCTCTAAGTGCGAACGTTCCGAGCCATTCGATTGAATCGATGGATTCATTTGCCCGGCGACATAAATGCCCCACGGCTTGGAGCGCGCCTCTTGAACTGGTGTACAAAAAGCCCAATCGAAATCGCCGGCGACTGTGTACTCGGTATCACCTCGGCCGACTTGACGCTCCCAGATATGTAAGACGCTGTTGCGTCGTTTCTTCAACGCATCGCTAACTAACCGGCCGCTGGGACGAATGCCGCCCGCGGCTTCGTTGCGTCGGTCCCAATGCGAAACCTCGATCTGATCGTCATCGGTAAACTGAACAACGGCAACAGCCTCGGCTTCGACAACGCCTGCCAACACAAGATTCACCAACCGATGATTTAACTCTTCGTCGGTGCGAGCACCCCAGATGACTTCCGGCAAGTGTGTCAGCACTTCGATCTGTTTGTCAGCATTCAGAAAGCGAATCCGCTGCAACTCTTGGCGATCGAAAGTCACTTCCTCGATCGGTTGATCGGCAGACGAATCGGGATCGATTCGTGAGCTGTGCAGGCGAAAAACCGTATCGCCAATAACAAATTGACCGCCGATCGGAACTTGGAATTCCGCGCTCGCCTGACCTTCAAGAAACACTGGATTGTGAGCGGTCGGCAACTGGTTGACTTGCAACAATGTGCCGTCGAAGGAAACTTCACAGTGTGTTCGCGCGATGTACCGATCCCAGGGAACAGGCATGTCGCATTGAGGACCACGGCCCAACCGGTAAGGCTGGTCAACGGCCATCGTTAGCTTGCAACGATCCCCAGAATCAGGGCCTTCCGCGATCAGCTCGAACAAGTCTGTCTCCCAATGCACGTGGTGCGTGATGTTGAGTCGTGTTGCAACCACTCGCACATCTCGCCGCCCATTCCAACACGTTTCTGTGCTTCAAGCAAGATTGCCGGTGTTTTCACCAAATCTGCTCGCTGTTCGAGTCATGCTGCGATAGAATCGCTTCGCAACGATTGTGCCGATTGTAGTTCCTCGGGCAGTCAAGCTGGCTGTTGCAATTTCATGAGGCGATCTATGTCGGCCTTGCTCAAGCCGACGGGAATGTGCGTCCGAATTCAATAAAAGCGTGTGGCCGAGCGAATATTCTCTCATCGGGTCATCGCCTACCGAATTGGGACGCTCATGGATTCTGAACTGGTCAACTCGATCAATGCTCAAAGCTTCAACATGCAAGACTTGTTAGGAAATCTGTCTGGTTTCTCGACATACGTCATCGCTGGAGCCTGCGCGGTGCACTTGTTTGCGATGTTTGTGCTTTGGATTTGGGCACGACGCGACTTGAAGACGATCGCCAGTCTGCTAGACGATTTCACTCGCGGGCTGAAACATCGGAGCAGCATGGGTGCTTCCGGGCACTTGTCCGAACAAATCGAAGCGTTCTTGGCGGACGTTCGCGAAGTCTTGGACAAGGAAAGCAATGAAGCGGATCGCAGTGCGTTGCTCGATCGAATGAACATTCTGGACGAGAAACGCAACTACATGAATTCGTTGTTCTTCGAGACTTGCTATAACCTGTGCCGCACAATGATTGAAGCTTATCCGTTGGCTGGCGTGCTGGGCACGATCTTGGCCATTGGTGCGGCTTTGCAAGGCGATGCTGGTCCCGAAGCCGCGGCCACGGTCAGTGCGATCGTTGGTCGATTTGGCGACGCGATTTGGTCAACATTTGCGGGACTCTCGGCAACGATCTTGTTGATGTTTTTGAACGGCTTTTTGGAGCCACCGTTTACGCGATTGTCGGAGAATCGCAAGAACGTGCGTGAGACGGTGTCTCGAGTGAAACGCGAATTGTCTCTGCGAACAGGAGAGGCCGCGTGAGCATGCTGCCCAAAAAGTTGACCTTTCAGCTGACTCCGCTGTTGGACTTGCTGCTGATCGTCATCTTCGCGCAGTTCATGGAGATGCGAGAAAGCACCGAGCGTGAAGTGACCGCTGCCGAGGGATCGATCAAGGCCATCCAACAACAGAGCGAGGAAGATCGCGCCAAGTTGCTGGCTGCTCAAGAGCAAAACAAGACGCTACGCAACGATACCGAGGACCTCAAGGAAGAGCTTGAACTTCAACGGCTGCAATTGACCGAGTCGTTGAATCGAGCGATCAAGCAACGCGACGTCGTCGGAAAGTTGGTTGCCGAGCTGTTTCATGTTCCTGAGGAAACAATCGAACGGGCTCTGAACCCGCGGTCTCCTTTAGAGCAGGCGCGATCGAAACAAGAAATCGAAAAGCTACTCGAACAGTTTCGCGAGCTTTCAAAAAAGAGTGGCGACGATGTCGTCAAGCACTTGTTGACTTACCAAGAGATGACCAAACGCTGCGACATCTGGGAAGTCTACGTTTCAGAAAACGGAACCGTTCAATTCTTCACACCGCCAGAAGTGTACGAATTCCGGGCAAGCTCGGCCGATACCTTTGCCGACCGAGTGTTCCAGCACTATAAATCGATGGAGCAACCCAAGAGCTTAGTCATCGTGTTGCTGTCCTACGGCGACGCCAAAGCCGCGCCCAGGCAAGCCGCCTTGGATGGAATGCCGCTGGTAACTGATCGCATGAGATCGGATAGTAATGGTCGTAGTCGTTTTGAATATGCCGTTTTGGGGTATAATGCCGAAGGACCCGTTTCAAAAGCCGACGATTGATCGAATTTTTCGTTGAAACTTCGCAGTCAGATCCCACGAATTTAGAAGGAATCCGATTTCGGGAAACAGGCCGTTGGAGTCCAGGCTTTAGCCACCCTATGTTTCGGCTCTAGAAGCTTTAGCCGCTAAAGCCTGCACTCCAACATCTGTAACAATGCCGACTGTACTCGACCTCAAGCCATTCGCGAGCAAACCATGAAGAAAGTCAAACGAATCACATTTGGTGCGATTCTGGTTGCTGGCGTTGTGATTGGGACGTATCTGAACGACATGCTTCCCAAAATGGGGGCTGGAGTTGGAATCGGCGCTCAGGCCAGTTCGACGACTCCTGATCTTCGGCCCGATGGAGAACAACCCGAAGAACCAAAAGACGAGCCACCGAAATTGGCACGGCCTGAGATTCTGGAGGTCTTGATCGACAATCGAGACTTCTTGGTAAGGATGCTTGTCGATGGCGAGGCTCGCTATCAGCAACTCTCAATGAAGGAATTGATCACCTTCGCGAAGCAAGTTCCCGGCAACGATGATGGCATCAAAGTCAAAATCGCGCGCCGCGAGTCATCCCGAGCAACGGCCGAAATGGAGTTACGAGACCAATTGCTCGAAGCGGGCATCAAGGACTCGGCAGTCCTGTGGCAAAAAGATTTTGTCGAGTAATCGTAGGCCGGAACAAGCGAAGCGCAGTTCCGGCAAAGACGATGTAATGCGCCGGAACTGCGCTGCGCTTGTTCCGGCCTACATGCCTCTCCACGGGCTCAGCGTACGAATAGAAAATCGTACGAGTTCAGTAGCGCCCAGAGAAGATCCTCAGTGGCTCGCTTCGTCGACTGTTGCTGAAACAGCTCGGCAGCAACTTTCCGCTCTTTCGGACCAGCCGGTCGACCTAACGCTGCCAGACACAATTCGTTGACGATTTGCTGACGACTCTTTTTCTTTGCTACCAGTTTTGCGATGCGACCGTTCTTCGCACTGATCTTCGCATCAATTTCTGGAGCGTTCATCAGATGCAGCGTCTGCGCCATCGTGGGATCGTTCGAGGCGCCACACTCACACGGATTCTTGCGAGCCGACCGCCCAAAGGTATCCAAGAAGTATGACGGCATGCGGTTGTCCCAAAGCTCGACGGCTCGAGTGCCTTCAGGCATGCCCGCGAATTGCTCGGGCGAACCCGTCACGTCCGAGATCGCGTCGAGGAGCACGGCCGATGCAAGCCGCTTTTCGATGTGATGCGAGAAGTTCTGCTCATCGTCGAAATTCGTCGCGTTCGGTTTGCTCGAAAGTTGATAAACCCGAGACCGCATGATGCTTCGCATCACCGACTTCATATCAAATCCAGCGGCAACGCTCTTGGCCAAGTGATCCAACAACGGTTCGTTCGTCGCGGGGTTTGTGGTCCTCAAATCGTCGACTGGTTCCACCAGCCCACGACCCATGAAGTTCTTCCACAATCGATTCGCCACCAGACGTGAGAACCACGGATTGTTCTTGCTTGTCATCCAATCGGCCAAGTGGACACGCGGGTCTCCCGATTTGATCTTCTCGTCAGGCTCAGCACCCAGCGGCTTTGTCAGTACAACCTCTTTGGTCAAGGGCATGCGTGCCGCATTGTGACCGGTGTGAAAAACCAACTCGCGACTGTCGTCCAGCTTCTGCCGCTGGATCCCATTGAAGTAACCAGCCAAACCATAAAAGTCTTCTTGGCCCCACTTCTCGAACGGGTGATGATGGCATTGCGCACAATCCAAACGAATGCCAAGGAACGCTTGACTGACTGCTTTGGTCACGTCTTCCGAGGTTCGTAGTGCTCGGTAGAAATTTGCCGGACCGACTTTGCCGGTGTTGCCGCTGGCGGTGACCAGCTCCTTGACCCACTCATCATAAGGCCGATTCGAGGCAAACTGCTGGCGCAGCCATTTGTGAAACTCGAACGCTCCTCGCTCGCCCAAGGCTTCTTGATCGACCAGCAAGACGTCCGCAAACTTCAATGCCCAGTAATCTGCAAACGCGGGGTCTTCCAGAACTGTGTCGATGATGCGGAAACGTTTATCACGAGCTTGGTTTGTAGAGAACGCGACGACTTCAGTCGGCGTTGGTAAGCGCCCGATCGCATCCAGATAAACGCGTCTCAGAAATGTTGAATCGTCGACCAAATCGCTGGGAACAATGCCGAGCTTTCGCAGCTTGCGACACACGAAACCATCGATGACGTTGTTTTCGGGAATCTTGGGATATTGCGACGGTGCTTCTGTTCGCGGCACCAAGACTTGAACAGCGCTGACTTGTCCCATGTAGTTAACGGTGATCGCTGCTTCACCGGGGATCTTTCCGGTCTGGATCAAACCACTTTGATCCACTTGCGCCACGACTTCGGTGTTGCTTGTGTACGTTGCCGCAGCCGTAACGTCGCGCGTGCTGCCATCGGAATAAACGGCCGTCACCAACGATTGCTGCGGTTGTCTCATGCCCATGATCCGCTCAGCCGGCTCAACTCGAATCGAGACCAGCGTGGCCGCATCGCTCGAACCAACAGGCATCGACTGCCGGATCCACTCGGACAAGATCACTTCGTCGAGCGATCCGGTCTCCATGCGTTTGCCGCCACCGTGAGCGACTCGTCCGGTCGCCTTTTGGATCAGCAAGCTTTGCTCAGGGCTACCCGGAAAGACTCGGCGACCGCGGCCTTCACGAGATAGCGCCGCGTAATCGGCATTGGGATCAAAGCCGAACACCGAAAGCTTGAAGCCGTTTTGCCCGGACTGTTTGCCATGACAACCACCGCTGTTGCAGCCCAACTTGGAGAGCAACGGGATAATGTCGTTCTCGAAATGGATGGGCGGGAAACGATTGAATCCATCGACAACGATAGGTAAGCGTTTCGTTGTTCCACCGTATTGAACAACGAGCGTTGTTTTTCCATCGGCCACGCCACGCAACACGGAATTTCGAATCGTCGCGGTTTGAGTGCCCTCGATTTGCATCTGGCACGCATGAGTGACGTCGACAGCGCGACCATCGATGGTGGCCGTCACTTGCAGTTGCTGCTGCCGATTCGCGCCGCCAATGCGAAGCTGCTTGGGCAGCACGCTCACTTCAATCTCGGCCGCGGATACGGAATTCGAAACAGTCAGCAACAGCATGAGACTACAAAGTAACCGCATTGATCCAATGGAAAGCATTCGGATGACTCGCAGGTGCAGCGTGTTTTATGGCAACGCCGATGAAGGCTAACGATCCAGTATATCCACAATGCAAATTGAGCCACAAGCTTCGTTGATCAACGTAGTAGCTTCAGATACTTGAGGTAAGCGTACGTCTTATTCTTGGGATCAACGGCCTTTTGAGTGACCGTCACCACAACCTTGCGTCCGGCGAACTCTTTCAATGGCACATCAACGTTGAGCCATGCTTTGCTAGCCGTTGTGTCCGAGACTTCCTTGCTCAACACTTCGACTCCGTCGACATCAACGTTCAGCTCCCAACTTCGCTGCGGATCGTGGCCGACACGAATTGAAAGACGCGGAGTGCCATCGGTGGGAACTTCGATTTCTCGAAAATATCGAACAGCGTACTTCGAGGCTTTCCAAGAATACTCTGTTCTGGCCGGTGGCTTTACAGCGGCTGTTGCCGGCGGTGTTGGCAACAGCGTGGCGAAGACGTCTTTCTCGCTGTGAACGTCCGGCCGATGACCGGTGTCTCCCGGTTGGCTTAAGGCGGCGACTTGCCATTCAGGAAACAGGCTGGAAGAAGGCGTTTCAATGTGAGCCGGAAGAATGGGCAACCAACTTTTCCAGTCACTCGATGCGACTGCCCAACCAGGCAATGCCGTCTTTGGCTGCAATTCGAGAATTTCGCGTTTGGGATCTTTGGGACCGATGCCCCAAAATCCCCACAGCCGAGTGTTCGTCGCAATCAACGGACCGAATCGAGGATCCTTGTCGAGTTTTTGAGTCAAGATATGGCGTGATTGCTCCTTCCCGGTCAGAGCGTCTACCCAGACTAAGCACGCGTGGCCTTTGTCCTTGCCCATCTCGACGACTTTTGAGTAAAGCATGCTCTCAGGAGAACAAACAAATCCGTTCAATCGGTCAGCGGCCTTGTGTTGCCAATTCAGCGCTCCGTCGCTAGCGGTAAGCGAAACGAATCCGTCGGCATTTTCGTAGATCACGCGAGAGTCGCTGACGTTCAACAGACGCTGGATCTTTGGCGTTGCCTTTGTCCAGAGCACGCGTCCGGTCAGTAGGTCTAAGCACTCGATGGCGCGCATACCTGGCTGTGTGACGAAGACTCGATTGGCGCTGATTGAAGGTGCTTGGTAGTACTGTTCAAACTGCCGAGCATCATAGCGAGACGGAATCCATGATTGCCGCCGAAGCCAAAGCGTTTGCCCCAGAGGGTTAAAGCAAATGCAATTCCCGCCAACAGTCGCCACCAGCCGTCCTCCCGAAGCGATCAATTGGCAAGGCGGGTAGCCTCCCCAAAGATCGGTGACTTGAATCAGCGGCACAGCCGTTCCAAGTTCGCCGGTTTCCGGGTTGATTTGGACAGCTCGCAATTGCAAGACGCCGCCTTGAGTTGTTTGGCTGGTGAGTGCCAGCAGCTTGCCTTGCGCAAGCACGGGATCCGAAAGAATGCGAACAGCATCGGGCCGCTGTCTCCAAAGCAACTTGCCCGTGGAAAGTTCCACGGCGGTCAACTCCGGCCCCGATTTGGTAATGCGGCGGTAAAAGACGCGGTTGCCCACCATTTGTGGTTTCATGGGCACGTACGTCAAAAAGTGAGTCATGCCTTGTTCGCCGCCAAGCTTTTGTTCCCACTTCTTCGCACCGGTGTTGATGTCGTACGCGACCAGTTGAAAGCGGTTGGAGATCAACATCAGGGTCGAATTCCAAACAACCGACATTTGCCGAGCCACCCAATCCAACTCCGACGTGCGAATCTGTTCCGGTCGCAAACCGTACTCGCCTTCAAAGAATCCGCGTGGTTGGATATTGAATTCGGTGGGAGCCGGAAACTTGGGGGCAAGACTGCTGGCGCTACTGGCCAAGGCCGCTTGCCCGGTCAAGTCGTTGGCATGAGCCGTCCGCAGCTCAGTGGCCAGCGTCTCGAATTGATCGGCGGTAAGGTCCGCTTCTTCAAACTTGACACCAGCGATCGCGGGTTCGCCAACTTCTCTTCCCATCAGCGCCGCAGCCAAGCGAACGCGTGTTTGTAGCTCCTCGCGAAGACCTCGATCAGCAAAGACCAGCGCTTGCGAATAATGCTCCAGCGCTGTTGGGAAACGACCGGACGACAATTCTTGATCGCCCAGCCAAGCGTGCGCGTGAACTGATGCCTGAGTACCATAATACTGAATGGTGGCATCCTGAACGGCGGTGATGTCAGCCGATTTGATTGCCCGTTGAACTCGGACCAATCCGACCTCGCCGTACTTGTTGTTCATCGTGTCGGATAGCTCTTCGTGCTGGTGCATGGCCCAAGCGATGGCCCCCGAAAGTGGAACCAACAGCCGTGGGTCGTCGTTGTCGGGAAGTAGCCCGACCAAGTTGCTGGTGCCAGCAGTCGCGATAATCTGACAAGCGTCTTCGAAGGCCTTACCTGTGACGGCCGAATCAAACTCGGCCTTGACGTTGTAACCCTCTTTGCTGAGTTGTGTGATTAAAGGATGCTTCGAGTCGGCGGCGGGTGGCTTGCGATCCTTGACCATGGCATCCGGCAAGTGCTGCATGGCAACGGTCTCGCCCCATTGCAGCAACTGATACGAAGTCGGCAATCGGCTGGTCCAATTTTGATTGGGAATTCCGTTGTGATACCAAAACCGAATCCGTTCGTAATAGTTGTGAACCTCCAGCCATTGACCTCGATTTGTTTGATCAAGGAGCATCTGCCGCACGAACTCATCCGGTGCGGGGCAAGTTGTCACCGATGTCCAGACAGGGCTGGAGTATAGGCGATTGGTAACCAAGCTCAATGATTCCGTCTTCGGCGTCCCGTATTGAGCGGCCAATTTCAAATACTGCTGCAAGTACGTCGTGCCGCGGCTGTCCCAAAGATCGAGCATTAAGCTTGCTTGATCCAAGACATCGTATTGCTCGTCCGGTAGAAGTGGCATGTCGAGCGAATCTGCAATCAACCCTTTCAGCAATTCCTCGCCAAGTTGCCGAGGGACTTTGTTTTGCAGTGATTGAATGGCACAGGCTCGCCGCCACTCGGAGTGCTCGACTTGGCTTGGCCGTGAGACAGCGACATGGTGCTGCCACGACGGTAAGTCCATGCTCTCCAACCCATCGAATGTGGGGACTAAATCTTTTGATGAACGCGATGCCAAATTGGTGATGGCTGTTAGCTCGCGGACCTCCAAGTGACTCAGCGTGATACTCTTTTCTTTCGCATCGACGAAAGCAAACAAGCCGATTTGTGCAAAGTCACCAGGCAGCGAACGAATCGGAGTTGTACCAAGCCGCCCCCAATGTTCGCCGTCGCCGCTGACGTAGATCTTGAACGAGCCGAATCCCGAAACAATCCGAATCCATTGCTCCTTGCCAGCATAGGGTGGTGGTGAAGTATTCGGATCGTAGGTAACGTCGCTGCGAGTTTCGTTGTACTTCAAATGCCCAAGAGCGACCGACGAGGTATTTTTCTCCAACAAGTACGCGACACGATGCCGATGTGTGCCAGTTTCGTCAGCGAGGAAAACACCGGTTCCCGGCGCTATCGACTCGACCCGAAACACAACTTCCGACAAACGATGTCCGGACACTGGCAACGAAGCCGTGACGGGTTGTCCGGGCTTTTCTTGAGCCGCCACATTGAGCGTGACTGTTCCCGCATCAGCATCCTTTTCGAAGTTGGCAAATTCCGGTAAGTCTGCCTTCCAAGTCAGCTTAGCCGGTCGAGTACTGGCCAACACCGATTGATGGCCATCGCGGTCGCGTGTTGGAAAACGACTACCGCGATAGGTGCGGAAATCTCGAAGGTAAGTCGAACCCTCAAGAAAGACTTCGTCCGGTTGGGTCGACAACGGGATGTTCAACAACAACATGTCGCCTCGAGACAGCAAAACCGCACCGTCTTGGTAGCGAACTTCAAACGTGCTGGTTTGGCTTCGTTGATAACGAGCGTCGTCACAGCCGAGAAGTACCATTCGGTTGGGTTTGCCATCTTGACCGGTCCGGTAACTGCGAAAGCCAGCCCATACCTGCGGACTCAGCTTCCGAAAGAAGCGAAGAGTCACACCTTCTTTGCCGCTCCAAAAATGCAACTTCAGAGTGTCGATCGTGTACGGAGAAACTCGCAGAACAGTGTCATCAGTCCAAGGTGCTCGCAATTTGGCCAGACCGTCAAATTTGCAGAATGACCGCGGACGGCTTTGCGTGTCGTTGACTGTGATGTCTTGAAAACGATGAATGCTGCCTGGAACTTCGCTAAACCAAAGCTGAGCTTCCGCAGCCGGCAAACTGTCTAAGCTGCTAGCATCGACGGGAAGAAACGCAGTCGCTTCAAACGCCAACCTCGGCTTCGCGGGATCAAAGGCTTCAGCCCAGGGATCTTCAGGCTTCGTTACAACCGGTTCGGTTTCTTTCTTGCCAGGCTCGACCGGTGTCTCTGTCTTCTTTGTTGAGTCTTGAGCACTCCCGGAGCTGCCACTTTTCTTCGGATCGGCAACTTCTGGCGCGACCTCTTCGACGGGATCAACAGACGTCGTTGGCGCGACATCAACCTCGACTTCCGCTGGCAAGGAGACGTTGTCGTTGATTGCAACTGACGCCGGAATTTGTGCTAACGGCTGTTGAGCGAAATCTCGCAACACCCAAGCCCAAGAACCCAATACGGCACCTAGTAAAAAGATGGCCAGCGTTC
>PBMZ01000215.1 GCA_002722955.1 Planctomycetaceae bacterium
GCGGGGGCCTGCTCGAGCTTGTGGCTGCTTTACCACGATGATCTTGCCGATCCCAAGAGCGACAGCGTTGTGGCTCAACAGTCTACGCGATTGTGGTGTGCGGCCGTTATTGGGGCGCAAACGACCCTGGATCCAAAGCAAATGAAAGAGTGGACTCCCAACAGCCGGTACGGCGGTCACGCGTTCGGATTGAAGGGATTTCCCAAGTTCTTGGCCGAGCGTGACAAGATTCTGCCTTGGATTGGTGAGTACTCGCCTTATGCGTTGGTGACGAAAAACGACCCGCCTGCGTATTTGTTCTACTCACGTCCGCCGGCACTGGGGCAAGTTCAAAAGGATCCGACACATACGGCCAACTTTGGTGTCAAACTGCAAGAACACTGCACGGCAAACGGGCTGGATTGCGAGCTAGTCTATCCGGACGCTCCCAACGTCAAACACAAGTCGCCAACGGACTATCTAATTAAAACGCTGACGGCGCCGTGAATTGGTAACCCGATTTGTGAGCGAGGCACGCTCACAAGTGTTGCCATCGATGACAATTGCTTTCGAACCCGTGTCAGCGTCCCTCGCTCACGCTTCGGGTTACCATGGCCGTTTCTCTGTCGAGACATTTCTTCGATCAGATGGGATCGACAAGAAACGGGCTTGCGACCTCATCGTTGCCTGGCTTAACCGTGAAGATGAGGCGATCTGCGTGAGTCTCGGTTCCTTTTTCTGGTAGCGTGATCAGGAACCAGCGTTTGTCCTTGCCCAAGATTTGGTTACGCAAGACAGCTCGGAATTCGGGCGTGACCCCTTCGTTGAGATTGCCGAAGAGCAGCTTGCCGATTCTTTGTACAGTTGGCTGAAGTCGCCGCCCGGTGATCTCCAACGCTTTGTGAGCTTTGGGGCCTTTCCAGTGCTTCTCCATCGCCACCTTCATGCGAGGATTGTCGACGATGACCTCGCGAATGATTTCCCAAAGTAGCTTTTGAATCTCCTCGTCCTCGACAATGTCCTTCAAGTTGTTGCGAACGGCGTCTTGGACTTTCTTGTTTTGAGCAGTGTCTTTGACGATCTCTTGAGTCACTTCGACTAACTCGTCCGAGTGCTTTTCCAAAATCGGTACGACTTCTTTCTGGACGAATCGTTTCCACTCCGTTTGAAAACGTGTCTTTTCGGTCAACGGAAGTTTGTCCGCTGCCAGTCGCCAACCAAATCGCCAGATGGAAACACGCTTCCAAATCTTGCCACCGACTTCTTCCGCGACGGGCTCGGCATGTTTACGGACGATGGGGAAGATCTCGTTCTTCACAAGTGGGACGAGTTGTTTGTCGACCATTTCTCGTTGGTAGCGGCCACCAATCTTTTCGATTTCCGATTGTCGCTCGGCGATGGCTTTGGGAAAATCAGCCTCGATCACGGACATGGCATCGTAGAGGCTGTCGCGAACGATGGGTTGTAGCGCGGCGATAATCTCTTCGTGGTGCTGTTCGAATGCCTGGCTGATTTCGAGAGCGATTTGTTCTCGCTTGACTGGAGGCAACATCGTCTCTAAGACCCATTCAATCGAGTTATCGGTTGCGTGGTACGTTACCGACGCGTTGCCGGGAATGGGCGTTTGAGTGGGATAGAAGAGTGCCTCGCCTTTGACGGCCGCCGTGCTGCGGCTTGCGTGACGCCCATCGGTGGTCTTGACCAAACGCAGTTCACCGACTTGGTGTAACTCGCCGTCGTGGTCAAGTAGGAAGACGGGGTCTCCGGATGCGGCCGCAAACTTTTGGCTGAATTCCAGTTCTGCGGTTTGGCGTTGTCCACTAACGTAATTCCATAGCTGAGGCGCGGGGTTCGCTGCGCCTTCTCCGGTCGCTTGCATTTGACCGTTGGCAAACCAAAACAGCGCACCTCCAATCGACAGCCAAGCAATCATTCCAAAACTGATTTGCAGACGTCTCATGGTGACCTCGGGTGGAAATGAGGGACTCCTCAACCTAATTCATTCGGCTTTGATTTCCGTTTCTTGGCAAGATTTTCGAAACTTCCCGAAAAATCGGTGGACTAAGTGCCTCGCCTGCGGCTACGGGTTAAACGATTCAGCCATTCATGCCTACGTCACTTCTTTCCCAAAGAACGTTGGATCGCGAAGAACTCCTGCAATAGCACGCGGCATTCGTCCTTCAGCACTCCTCCCATAACAGTGGCTCGATGATTGAGCCGTTCGTCTTCCGTGATCTGGTATACGCTATGACAAGCCCCCGCTTTCGGATCGGTCGTCCCGTAAATGACGGTCGGTATTCGCGCCTGCACGATGGCTCCGGCACACATCGGGCATGGTTCGAGCGTCACGAACAGTGTGCATTCCAATAGCCGCCATGAGCCGAGTACTTCGGCAGCTTGTGTGATGGCAATCATCTCGGCATGCGCCGTTGGGTCATTCAGCATTTCCCGCTGATTGTGAGCCTCGGCAATGACGGTCTCACCGTGAACAATCACTGCGCCGACGGGTACTTCATCAGCCTCGAACGCGATGCGAGCTTGATCCAGCGCGCGGCGCATCCAGATTTCCTCGGGCAGTAGTGGATTCGCGTTGATGAAGGCGTCGTGCATTGTCATTCGCTGCTTTTCTTTGACACGTCTTTCAGTCTACGTCTTAACCGCAAACAGGGGCCCGCGCCAAGCTCGTATTAGAGCCGTTCATTCGCGACGGACATTGCCTTTGTAGGTCTTGTCGGATAGTCTGAGGATAGCTGGTTCCCTATTTTCGAGGTTATCTCCTGCCGGAGATCTGCATGGTCATAAATACACGTATTGCGGCTGGCAGCAAGCTCGGGTGGGATTGGATTCCCGTCGTCGCTTGTATGGTCATCGTCACATCAATGGTTGGTTGCGGTGGCGATGATCCTCCAGCACCTGGTACCGGCCCGTCAAACATCACGCGGATCGAACCGGATAATGCGACTCCGGGAGAAACACCTCAAGACACGGAACAACCGGTTGTCGAAACCGTCGACCCCTCGCTCAAGCTGAGGGAGCTTGGTGCATCAGTCCGACGAACAGCAAACGGCTCGATTCTACAAGTCCGCCTGCGCAACAACACGCGTTTTGGCGATGCGGAGATGGCTCACATCGCGCCGCTAACTTACTTGCGGTTACTTGATTTACGCGGCACTCAAGTGAGCGACGCGGGATTGGCGGCGATCGCGGACCACTCGACTATACGAGAACTTTATTTGGATGGGACGCGAGTCTCTGACGCGGGCCTCGAAAACTTCCAAGGCTTGGAAAACCTAAGCGTCCTGAATCTCTCCGACACCGGCATTACCAACGTTGGGTTGGAGAACTATGTCGGTTCGCTTGGAAGTTTGGAGTCGCTCAATCTGTGGGGCACAGCAGTCACAGATGAGGGACTCACGCACCTTGCTGGTTTGAAGCGTTTACGTACGCTGGTCTTGCCGGCTGCGATTACCGACGAAGGCTTGAAGCACTTGTCGGAGTTGGTCGAACTGGAAGTCCTCTGGCTTGAGGGTACGCAGCTAACCGATGAGGGACTCAAATCGCTTCAAGGGTTGCCGAAACTGAAGAAGCTGGAACTTTGGCAAACCAAGGTCACGTTGTCAGGAGTTTTGGATTTCTCGCAGGTCCGGCCTGAGGCTGAAATCACGTTCCCCCAGGGAAGCGTGGAAGCACAGTCGCTGAGTCTAGGGCCAACCATCAGCGACGAGGAATTCAAGAACATTAAGGGACGGACGTTCTTAACGTCGCTAAATCTTGCCAGCACTCAGGTATCCGATCAGGGCCTTCAGAATTTGATTGGCTTGTCGAACCTGCGGTCATTGGTATTGCCGAGAATGATTGGCGATGCTGGCATGAAACACGTTGGAACTCTCGAACGCTTGGAACGTTTGAGCGTTCGAAATTCCGATGTTTCCGATGCGGGGCTCCGATCCATTCGCGAGCTAGCGCGACTCAAAACGTTGTGGCTTGATTACACCTTGATTGGCAATGACGGCTTGCAGCATTTGTCGGCCATGCGTCGCTTGCAACAACTCGGCTTGCGCGGCACTTCCATTTCCGATCCGGGTTTGGATCACGTCAAACGACTTGTGTCGCTTGAGCAATTGTCGCTGGGGTTAACTGATGTAACGGGCAAAGGGCTGGACAAGCTGGCCGCGTTATCATCACTGAAAAAACTGAATCTCACCGGCACCTTCGTGATCAAGGCGGATGTTGACCGCCTGAAGAAGTCGCTGCCAGAAGTCGACGTCATTTATCCATCCGATCCCTTGCTGACAACAATGTCTCAAAACGGCGGCAATTTGCAAAAGTCGCTGGCGGCCATTGGACGCGTCGGCATGTCGAAGAATAAGAAGCAAATTGAAACGCTGAACGTATTTAACCCGTTGTTTTCCGACGTTGGTTTAGAGTTGCTCCGCAGTGCCAGATCCATCAAAAAGCTCAGCCTTAAAGGAACTCAAATCACCGACGCCGGCTTGGAGCATTTGCGCGGAATGCGGCAGCTCGAGGATCTCTATATCAACGAGACGCGCGTTTCCGACACGGGTCTTGATTCGCTGAAAGGCCTGTCGAAACTTAAGTCACTTCACCTATCCAAGACCGACGTGTCTTTTGAGGGAGTGATCGAGTTCTCGAAGTCGTTTCCCAAACTCAGTATTACATTCGATGAAGGCGCGATCAGCCCCAACGCAATGGTGCTCAGGAACGAGGTCACTGATGCGGACTTGGCACATGTCGGTGAACTGGATCGTATGGTGTCGGTCAGCTTGCCAAAGCTTCCGATTACGGACCAAGGCGTCGCTCATCTCGCATCGCTCAGCAAACTGCAAGAGCTTAGCTTGACAGAGACTCAAATCACTCAAGCGGCAATGCAACAGTTGGCCCAATTCAAGGGGCTCCGTTCGCTAACGGTTTCAAATACCAAGATCGGCGATGATGCCATCGCTCACCTCAAGGGAATGACACAATTAGAAGAGCTGTTCTTAGGGGGCACTCAGGTAACAAATTCCGGCCTTGTTCATTTGAAAGGTCTCGTCAAGCTGCAGGTTCTTGGTCTGTCGGACACATCGATTTCGGGGACTGGATTGATCAACTTGAAAGACATGGCTGATCTTCGAGTGCTCAACTTGACAAACACGTCAGTCACCGATGTTGCGATCCAAAAACACTTAAAGGAACACAAGAAGCTGACAGCTCTTGGGCTGCGTGGCACGCGGATTACGGGCCTTGGGCTGAAGCATTTGAAAGAGATCAGCGGGTTGCAGATTCTCTGGCTCGATAACACCAGAATTTCGAATGCCAGTTTGGTCCATCTAAAGGAACTCACCAATCTCCGGTCGCTTGATCTTCGCGATTGCCCGATTGACGGTTCTAACCTGAGTCAATTCGCAGAGATGACGAAGCTCAAAACATTAAAGCTCGATGGGACATCCGTGATCGCCAAGGAAGTCGCGGAGCTGAAGAAGTCGTTGCCAAATTGCCGCATTTCCTACACTTCCGACCCATTGGTGGACTTGGTTGTTGGCGGCACGCCGCTCATGGAAGCACTTGGTCAGCTTGGCATTGTCGAGCAAAACAGCAGCGGTGAAGTCACCATGCTCAACTTGGAAAACTCGCAGCTCACCAATTCGGGGCTTGCCAAGCTAGCGGACTTCGACAAGCTGCAAATTCTCGACTTGACAAACTGCCCAGTCAATGACAGCGGACTGAAGCACCTTCGGGACATGAAGAACCTGAAAACCTTGTATCTCAGCCGGACCGCCATTTCTGACAACGGAATGGAGACCTTGAGCCAACTTAAAACGTTGGAGTCTCTCTACTTAGAAGAAACCCCAGTCTCCGACAGCGGCCTTGCGGAACTGAGTCCGTTGATCCGATTGCGAAAACTCGGGCTCGCTGAGACGGAGATCACCGACGAGGGCATGAAGACGCTGATCGGTTTTTCCTACCTTCGTGGCGTCAACTTGACGGGCACGGACGTGAGCGATGCCGGCTTAGAGCTGCTTAAGCGGTCTAAGTTACTGGAAACACTTGGGTTACGCGATACGATTATCACCGATAAGGGAGTTGGCAGCCTTAAGGATATGCAGCAGATGCAGGTGCTTTGGATCGATCGGACACAAATCACAAACGCCGGGTTGACTCGGCTCAAACGTGCCTTGCCGAAATGCCGAATTTATGGACCGTAGGCAACCGGATTTCGAACGCAAGAATGACCGGAAAATGGTGAGGTTTTGGGCGAGAATTCAACGAATTTCGGGGAAATTTTCGGTTTAACCACAAAAACTTGACAAAGCAAAAATAAATCGTCACCCTTCAAGATATGGCTTCTGGTGCACGCCATCGAATCGAGAACTCGATTCGCGAAAAACGCTAGAAATAGCGGGCGGACAGGGGTACAGAATCTCGAATATCCAACACCACGAATTTGTGGAAGATGGAGAGGTAGAGCTATGAAAAAGGGCCTGTTCTTTGGGACGTCAGTAGCACTCACCGTGTTATTCGCATTCTCCGGGTCATCAATGGCCAACGAGCTGGCAAAGCAAGCGATGCTCGATCGATTTGACGAGAATCGAAACGAGAAGCTCGATCGCAGCGAAACCATTGAAGCGAGGACGCGGCTTCGAGTCTTGATGAATAGCAAGACGTCAGAAGTCAAGATTTCCGACTGGCGCGAAGACATCCAAGGTGTTCTCGACGCATTCGATAGCGATAGTGATTCCAAGCTCACCGAAGACGAAATTGAGAAGGCGCAAGAATTCTTGCGAAGCCTCTTACCGGAAGTCGAAAGCGATGATGAAGATCGCAAGAAAGACTCCCGCCGCGATGACGAACTAGAATCTCGTGAAGAACGCCGCAACCGCACTCGAAATGAAAACCGTAACCGTAACTACAACAGTGGTGGTGGCGCTGCTTACGGCAATGGCTTCGGAATGCCAATGGGCCGTGGAATGGGCTTTGGTAACAAAGGCGGCGGTGGTGGATTCCCAACAGGCGGCGGTGGTGGCAGCTTTGCCGGATCGTCGGGTGGGGCCAGCGGAGGTGCCGCAGGCGGAGCCAGTGGAGGCGCTGAAGGCGGTGCTGCAGGCGGAGCCGAAGGTTCAGCTGGCGGTGGAGCCGAGGGCGCGGCAGGCGGTGCTGAAGGTTCTGCTGGTGGGAACGATGCCGAGGGTTCGAAGCCTGCTGAAGGCGAGGGTGGTAAAGGCAAAGATGGTGGCCTTGGTGAAGACGGCAAGCCGAGTGAAGGATACATTCCACGTGAAGATCCTGTTTCCCCGAACGGCGACATTCCAGGGTTCGGCCCAGAGGGACAACCTGGCCAGCCAGGTAACCCGCATGGTGAACCGGGACAAAACCCGGGTAGCCCCGGTGACGAAGGTGCTCCAGGGACAGAAGGTGGAACTCCAGGCGACCCGAGTGGTGGGTCACCAGTTCCTGGTGAAGGCGATCCCAGTGGTGGCGGAACACCGATTCCTGGTGAAGGCGACCCGAGCGGTGGCGGTACACCAACCCCCGGTGAAGGGGATCCTAGCGGCGGCGGAACTCCGATCCCCGGCGAAGATGATCCAAGTGGCGGCGGAACTCCGATCCCAGGCGATGATGGATCGCCAATCCCCGGTGAAGACCCAAGCACTCCGATCCCTGGCGAAGGCCCAGAGGGAATGGACCCTGCCGATCCAGGTAACTTTGATCCAGAAGAATTCCCTGGCGGAGACATCGATCCTGATGGTACCGACACGGAACCGACCGATGGTGGATTCGATCCTGCTAATCCCGAAGGCGATGGCCTCCCAACTCCGGGTGATGAAGACATGACACCTGGCGAAGACACGCCAACACCGGATGAAGAGGGAACTCCCGGCGAAGGTGACGAAACACCAACACCAGGTGATGACGAGACCACACCCGATGGCGAGGAAACGCCAACTCCAGGCGACGATGAAACGACGCCCGGTGATGACGAAGGAATGCCGGAAGAAGGTGACGACATCGGTGCCGAAGGCGAAGATGACGGCATCGGCGACGAGCTATCCGATGAGGATGAGACCGAAAACGGCGATCCGACCGGTGAAGACAGTGAAGGAACGGGCGAGGGAACGAACGACAACGAAACCGCCGATCCTGAAGAGGGCGATGGTGGAGTCACTCCGATCGACGTTCCCAACGAGGACACCCCGCCGTTCTAAGAACTAGAAAAAGAGCTACTTCCCAAGCCTGGTATTCTCTTCGAATACCGGGCTTTTTTTGTGTGAGCTGACTACGTCGCCCTCAACATTTAGGTCGCTGAATAGCACAAAGGGGGCAATCGATTGAGCGAGTTCAGGGAAGCGAAGATAGTGTCGCCAAAAGTGACGGTAAGCAATCATCGGTGACGCGTCGATTTCAGAGACTCGAACGGCCAATTCTCCCATCCGAGCAATGTCGTTGCGGCGAAATCCGACTTGCCCCAAAGCGAAGCCCGAAAAGGGTCGCCTCAACGGATAAATCGAAATCACGGCATCAAGATGATTCCTCATACTCACCAACTGATCTGCTCGCCACAGTGCCAATCCGTAGCGTTCTCCGGGATTGAGCCAATCATGGTCGATCGCGGCAGCAGCAAGAACAACTCGGATACGCTGAGTTGGATCGTTTGAAACGGGCAACGAACGACCTTGAACGCATCCGCCAGCCAGCAAGTGCAACGCTGATGATGTAACTCGCGTCCCATGGCTATGCCCGACAAGTGAAATCTGAGACTTCGACGGCAGGCTAGCGATCAATTGAGCCAAATAGAACCCATTGAATTCGGCTCGTCGGCCGAGAATACCGACATCGATTTGTGGGACGGGCGAAGTCAATGGATTGTTCGAGACAAAGGAATACCGTCCCTCACTGGGCCAAGTGTAATACACCACTTGGAGTCTTCGTTCTGGGTCGGCCTTACGTAACCACCGCTCTGTCATCCTGGCGTCGTTGATGGCGTCTTGGTTTGAGAAGAAGCTGCCGTGGATAAAGATGCAAATGGGCCTAGTCGGGTCGAATGACTTACGAAACTCGGAAACAGTCTTTAGTTGCCTATTCCCGCTAGAAGGGCAGCATTCGGTGTAGCCCAATTTCACCGTGGATCGAACATCGCACAACCGTTGAGGACAAGATCGACTGCTGACGATCCAATAGTGGTTGTGCTTGATTGCCTTTTCCGAGTCGAAGGCGTTCTCTGGATGCTCTGAACTCTCATTACTAAAGGCAGGACTCGTAAGAAGAACGACTAAGGTGGCAAAAGAACACAACATAAGGAGAGTTGGCTGAGCGCGCACGCTTGTCCCGCGCTCTTCATTGGCAATCGTGTGCCGAGCGTCGAAAGCGTCCACAATAGACAACCTCAAATTGCGCATATCTCCCCCATGATGTGCATCAAAAGCCTACTTTATGGCTGATATCGGATGCAGGCGAATCGGTATCAGAAGAATCGAAATAAGTTCCACTCGTAGCGATTCTGTTTATTAGTGCGTTATATCTACGCAGCTCGATGCGTCTTTTGTCTCTACCAGAAGCCCGGCTTTTGGCAAAAGCCGGGCTTCTAATCAGTAGGACATCCGTCTGTTCTCTAAGACGTATTGTTGCCAGTTCCGTTCGGAAGTATGATCCGCTGCTCGACTTCGGCGCGAAACGTGATCAGATTCCCTCTACAGTACGTCGAGTCAAAACTTCTCCGATCCAATGCCGTGCGGGGAAAAATGGCGGGTGAAAACCAAGGATCGGCATAATAACGAGTGGCATGGATGCGACCACCTCGCTTTACCATCCTGAAAAACGTGACTTGGGCTTTCATTGCACTGCTATTGCTTTTCAGTGCGATCGAGACTGGGTTGACGGTCTACGATTATAAGACCGGCAAAATCACTTCCGGCCAAGCTTCACAGTTCGTTTTGGTAGCTCCTTCATGGGCCAATCATCACAGCCTGAAACCGCTGCATCGCGTCACGGTTCGCTCAGAAAGTCGAGACCCCGTTGTCGTCGCGACGAACAGCTTCGGTCTTCGTGGCTCTGAACCGCAGATGCCCAAGCCATCGGGGCAGATTCGCATCCTCTGTCTTGGAGACGAAGCGGTCTTCGCCAAAGACGTGGACATTGATAACAGCTTCGCTCATCGATTGCAGGCAAATCTGCGCGAACAAACCGGGCTTGAGATAGAAGTTATCAACGCTGGCATTCCGGGATACTGTCCATTGCTCGCGTGCCTCCAATTGCGTCATGAGCTTTTGTCACTGCAACCTGACTTGGTCATCATGAACTTCGACATGAGCGACGTGGCGGACGACCGTCAGTTGCGGCGGCATGTTTTGACTGATCAAAGCAACCGGCCAAAGGCGTGTCCTCACCCAAGTCTGATTCGTGGAGAAAAGGTCCGATCCAGCGGTTCCTTGGCTGATCACTTTGCCACAGTTGGCTGGATTCAGAATACGGTGATGTCCAATTGGACGACAGATGACGCAACGATGGACTTTGGCGACCGCTACGGAAAGTACGCATGGCTGTCCGACTCTCCGCCGGATTGGTCAATCTACATTCAGCATTCTTTCGAACCGATCGAAGACATCGCCCAGTTGACGGCGTCCATCGACTCAGACTTTCTGCTGGCAACATATCCCGTGCCTTGGCAGGTTTCACCGACGGCAAGCAATTCAGCAAAAGTCAGGGCTCGAGCCGACGTTCCCCAAGACATGGTCTTCAACAGTAACTTGCCGTTCGAGTTGCTTGACGAGTTCGCACAAAGCCGCCGTCATTCGTTTTGCAATGCGGCTCCCAGTTTTCGCTCGGCAAGTAACCCCGATGAACTTTACTTGGACGACTCGCCTCAATTCTCCACTGCCGGCCATCAATTGTATGCCAACGTGTTGACGACTCACATAATGACAAAAATGGCGACAACGCTTCGCGTCCGCGACCAGTCCGTGCCCAGCCCCCGAGCCGCTCTCCGTCTTGATCGTTGACAGAATTCGACAATCTGGCATAGTAAACGGGAGCAGAAATCGAGACAGATTCCCGTGTTTGCTGGCCCATTGATGAGACCATGAACGATCTAGCCCATTACGCACAACAAACAGCAGCCAACGCCCAAGCCGCCTCACGCGCACTTAGCATTGCGACGGGCGAGCAAAAGATAGCTTGGCTACATCGCACAGCCGAGCTGATTCGTGCGAATTTCGAATTGCTTCAGGCAGAGAACGAACGCGACTTGCAAAAAGCTCCGGAGTACGGGCTGGCTTCTGCCGCAATCGATCGCCTCAGGATCACGGACGCACGTCTTAGCGGAATATGCGATGCATTAGAAGAAGTTGCTCTGTTGCCAGATCCTGTGGGTGAGGTCATTGGCAGCAACCCTCGACCGAACGGATTGCTTGTCACGCAAGTTCGCGTTCCGTTGGGAGTCGTGTTTTTCATCTTCGAATCTCGCCCCAATGTGACAGTCGACGCGGCGGCACTCTGCGTCAAAAGTGGCAACGCTGTGATTTTGAGAGGTGGCAAAGAAGCCTTTTATAGCAATCAGGCACTGCACGGATTGATCAAATCGGCACTCGGGGAAACCGGTTTGCCAGAGCACGCAGTCCAACTCGTATCGACCACAGATCGAGAAGCCGTCGGCCACTTCTTGGGACTTGATGAGTTCATTGACGTCACCATCCCGCGAGGTGGTAAGTCGTTGATTGAACGTGTCGCCAACGAAGCGACGATGCCGGTTATCAAGCATTACGACGGCATTTGCCACGTCTTCATTGATAAGGCCGCTGACTTGCAAATGGCGCGTCAAATTGCCGTGAACAGCAAGTGCCAACGGCCGGGCGTCTGCAACGCGATGGAAACTTTATTGATTCACGCTGATGTAGCGAATCAGTTTTGGCCAGAGATCGCCGCGGACTTAAAGGCCGAGGGTGTTGAGCTGCGCTGCTGCGACCGCTCAAGACAATTGACGCCTGACGCAACCGCCGTGACTGAAGAAGATTATCGCACCGAGTATCTGGAATTGATTCTATCCGTGCGAATTGTTGATGATCTGGCGGCAGCAATCGCTCACATCAACGAGTACGGCTCACGCCACACCGACGCTATTGTTACGAATGACTTGTCGGCATCGACTAGCTTTACTGGCAGCATCGATTCAGCAGCAGTCCACGTTAATGCGAGCACTCGTTTTAATGACGGCGGCGAGTATGGCTTGGGTGCAGAAATTGGAATCAGCACGGACAAGTTTCACGCTCGCGGCCCTTGCGGACTTCGCGAGTTGACCAGTTACAAATACGTTGTTCATGGAAGTGGACAAATCAAGTAGATCGTTCGCTCATTTAAGAGGCCACGGATGGCAGACATTCTTAGCCAAACAGAAGTTGAAGCGTTGTTGGCAGCGCTAGCGCCAGACATCAATCTTTCAGGCGATCAACAAAGCGCAAGAGCGACGAGCGAACAAATCGAAGACGTCACCGCCTTTGACTTTCGGCGTCCTCAGTACATTCGCGACGAACTGATTCGGCTGTGCCGTCCAATGAGCGAACGCTTCGCTCGTCTGATATCTGACAAACTTTCACCCGTGCTTCGCGCGCCCTTCCAGGCAAAACTGATCAGCATCGACCAGATGTCTTTCAGCGAGTTTGTTGCCAACATCGAAAGTCCAAGTTTGATTTGCCAGCTGGAATCTGCTGGGCTGGAAGCGCCAATAATCGCAGACATCAATCTTTCTATCTGTCTTCCCATGGTTGATCGCATGATGGGAGGGCTGGGAACTCCGCTGGATAAGTCGTCTCGGCGTGCGCTTACGGATATCGAACAAACGGTTATGACGCGGATCGCCAACATCATTTTCGAACAACTCGAGTCAGCCTGGGAACAACTCTGCCCATTGGAGCTCGGGGCTCCCGATTTCGAGTCTCTTCCTGAAGCCGTCCACTCGATTCTCCCGAGCGAAGCAGTTGTGACTTTCAACTTTGAATGGGTGCTTAATGAACCGCGAACTCCTCGCATTAATCCTGGAACGCTACTCAGCACCGAGAGCCCTCAAGACAAACAGCCCATGGCCGCGCGAGGATTCGCAACGCTCTGCCTGCCAACAGATTCCTTAAAGCCACAACTCGCGAATCTTTCGAGCTCGCGACGCAACGTATACAATGCGGATTCCAACGAAGCTCAGCTACAGGTTTCGATAGAGCGTGCCCGCGTTGAAGTTGCGGCGTGCTTGGCGGAAACTCGCCTGACCGCAGAAGACTTAGTCGGGTTAGAAATCGGCGACATCATTCAGACGGACTGCAACGTCAAGCAAACCGTCAAGCTGCTCGTCGAGGGAAGAGCCATGTTCGAGGCTTCGCCTGGCGTTGTTCAAGGCCGCAAAGCCGCTCAGATCGAAAACCTCTTAGCCGAGCCGATGGTTGAATTGTTGCCCAACGATTGATGAGACGAACTAGAGAATACAACATGCAAATCTTACACAATCCACGATGTTCCAAGAGTCGGCAAACGCTCAAGCTGATTCAAGATGCCGGCGTCGAGCCCGATGTTGTCGAGTATCTTGACTCACCCCCAACGATTCAGCGACTCGACGAGATCTTAAAGATGCTCGACATGGAGCCTCAACAATTGATGCGTAAGGGCGAAGCTGTTTACAAAGAGCTCGACATCAAGAACCAGAACCTCTCACGCCGCGAAGCCATCAAGCTGATGATCGAAAATCCCAAGCTGATCGAACGCCCCATCGTCATCAAAGGCGACAAAGCCGTCGTCGGGCGTCCCCCCGAAAACGTCAACGAATTGCTATGATGATGAGCACTGTCATTGAGGGCACGTGGAGCCAGATTCAGATTGCTGGCAAGACCGCCGACGTTTACGAACCCGCCAACCGGCAAGATCACGACCACGCCGTCTTGCACTTGCACGGTCACGGTTTGGAAACGCTGAAGGACAATCCTGTCTTCTCAGCCGAACTTGAACAGTATGGGCTTCCTACAATCTGTCCGCATGGGCAACGGTCGTGGTGGACCAACGTTGTTTGCCGCGAGTTTGACGAAAACATACCGCCCATCGATTTCCTGTGTCAGCATGTTGTTCCCGAATTCGCTTCGAGATGGAATATCGAACCGCCCAACATTGGGTTGACGGGCATTAGCATGGGCGGGCAAGGGGCGTTGCAGCTCGCTTATCGGTATTCGTCGCTGTTTCCCGTAGTGGCGGCAATTGCACCGGCCGTCGACTTTCATAATTGGCACGGACGCGGGTTGCCCATTGATGAGATGTTTGTGAACCAAGAAGCGGCCAGGCAAGCAACCGCGATCTTGCAGATTATTCCACTGAGTTGGCCAAAGCATCAGTTCCTTTGCTGCGACCCTGAAGACCACGAGTGGCTCGAAAGTTTGGAACGGCTTTCGAGCAAACTTTACTCGTCGGGCATTCCATTCGAATGCGACATGACCACGTCAAACGGCGGCCATTGCTGGGATTACTTCAATACAATGGCCAAGCCGACAATTCAGTTTGTCGCCGAGCATCTCGAATAGGACTGTCGAAGTTCTTCATAATTTGCTCGCAAACTTCTAACGACATTGAATCCCTGGGCTTATCCATTTACCTTGTGCACTGAGCAACCTTTTGTGTTGATGGAGTAGATTTGTTCGAACACGCCAGGCGTGCTTGAACATACACGCGGAGCGTGCTTCGGTTGTGATCTGAGTATCGTCAGTTGGAATCTTCGATTAGGACTCCGAGTCAGCGGAATGTCCTGACCCAAGCCAAACGGACTGCTTACCAATGATCTTAACAGGAAGTGAAATCAAATCGCGGTTGGGCGAATCAATCGTGATTGATCCATTCGACGACAGTCAACTCAATCCGAACAGTTACAACTTGCGTCTACATGATGAGCTGTTGGTTTACGAGGAAATCGTGTTGGACATGAATCGGCCCAACCGATTTCGCCGCTACTCCATCCCCGATGATGGGTTCGTGTTAACGCCAAATCAGTTGTATTTGGCGCGAACACTAGAACGCACCGAAACTCACGACTTGGTGCCGCAGATCGAAGGCCGCTCGTCGGTCGGACGACTTGGATTGTTTGTCCACGCATCAGCTGGTTTTGGCGATGTCGGCTTTGATGGGTTCTGGACGTTGGGGCTATTTGCCATCCAGCCAATCCGCATTTATGCGGGGATCCCCATCTGCCAGATCATGTACCATGAGGTCGTTGGCGACATCACTGAATATCGCAGCGAGAAGTATCAAAACAACCGAGACATCCAACCCAGCATGCTGTTCAAGGAATTTCAGCAAAAGAAAGATCCACAGATGCGACTTTCTTTTGGGCAAGAGATGGCGGAATAGCGGTGCCTGTCACCACGATTGCTTCCGGTGGTCAAACCGGCGTGGACCGAGCCGCCCTGGACATTGCGCTCTCATTGAGTGTTCCTTGTCAGGGCTGGTGTCCCTCTGGCCGCAAAGCCGAAGACGGGCGAATTCCCGATGAGTATCCGCTTCAAGAAACGAAATCTTGGAAATACTCGGTACGCACGAACTGGAACGTGCGCGATTCAGACGGTACTTTGATCCTCTGCATTGGCAAGCTCTCAGGCGGCACAGCTTTGACAGCAGCGGAAGCTCGCAAGCAAGGCAAGCCGTATCTGATTGTCAACCTCGATGAGCAATGGCAGTTTCGTCCTGTCCTCGAGTGGATGGCAACTCACGACATTCAAACGATGAATGTTGCAGGCCCTCGCGAGAGCCAACGGCCAGGCATCTACGAACAAGCCACCACCTTTCTGCGCGAGTTGATCACGTTGGTGAACTCGGAATGATTGGACAACCATTCAAACTTACAACGAACCATGTCACGACAATACATCTTCACGATCGAAGCTCTTACGAAGGTTTACGAGCAGAAAGAAGTCCTCAGCAACATTTGGCTCGCCTTTTTTCCCGGCGCGAAAATTGGCGTCCTTGGTAACAACGGAGCTGGCAAGAGTACGTTATTACGAATCATGGCGGGCGAGGACAACGATTTCATGGGTACAGCCCGGCCCATGAAGGGAATTCGCGTCGGATACTTTCCTCAAGAGCCACGTTTAGATCCTGAGAAAACGGTCGACGAGTGCGTTCAAGAAGCTGTCGCCGAATCACAGGCGATCCTGGATCACTACAACGATATGAATATGAAGTTGGGTGAAGCTCTCTCGCCAGAAGAGATGGACAAAGTCATCGAAGAGCAAGCACGCTATCAAGACAAAATCGATGCGGCCAATCTTTGGGAACTGGAACGCACTGTCGAGATTGCCAGCGATGCCATGCGGCTCCCGCCCAAAGACGCCAAAATCGATCATCTCTCCGGCGGCGAAAAGCGGCGTGTCGCGTTGTGTCAGCTCTTATTGCAAAACCCGGACATGCTATTGCTCGACGAGCCAACGAATCATTTGGACGCGGAGTCGGTCGCATGGCTCGAGCAATTCTTGCATAACTTTCCGGGCACTGTTGTTGCCATCACCCACGATCGATATTTCCTGGACAACGTCGCGGGTTGGATTCTAGAACTCGACCGTGGCGAAGGATTTCCGTACGAAGGCAACTACTCAAGTTGGCTCGAGCAAAAGCAAAAGCGGCTTGAGTTAGAAGAGCGGCACGAGACGAGACGCCAGAAGACATTGAAGCAAGAGCTTGAATGGGTCCGTCTGTCACCCAAAGCTCGCTCGACGAAGAACAAAGCTCGACTTCTGCGGTACGATGAATTGGTCGCGCGAGAATACGACGCGCGAGACGACGCGGCTGACATACAAATTCCCGTCAGCAACCCGCTAGGCGACTTAGTCGTTCGCGCCGAAGGCCTATCGAAGGCTTTTGACGATAAGTTGCTGTTCGAGGGGCTCGACTTCGATCTTCCTCGCGGAGGCATCGTTGGCGTCATCGGACCGAACGGGGCAGGCAAGACCACCTTATTCAAGATGATTATGGGGCTCGAAGAGCCAACCGCCGGCGAATTGCGCGTTGGCGAAACTGTCGAGCTGTCCTATGTCGACCAGATGCGAGACACCTTGGACGGGAGCAAGACGGTATACGAAGAGATCTCTGGCGGCAGCGATCATCTAAATATTGGCGGCACAAAGATTCATGCACGCAGTTATGTGGGACGCTTCAACTTTAAGGGCGCGGATCAGCAAAAGTTGGTGTCTCAGCTATCGGGCGGCGAACGCAATCGCGTCAACTTGGCCAAGCTACTCCGTTCGGGCGGAAACCTGCTGATGCTGGACGAACCGACAAACGATTTGGATGTCGACACGTTGCGAGCATTGGAAGAGGGATTGGACTCTTTCGGTGGCTGCGCCATCGTCGTAAGCCACGATCGGTGGTTCTTGGATCGCATTGCCACCCATATCTTGGCGTTCGAAGGCGACAGTAATGTTGTCTGGTTCGAAGGCAATTACAAGATGTACGAGATTCAACGTCGAGAACGAATGGGAGCCGACGCTGATCAGCCATCTCGCATCAAATACAAACCGCTCACGCGTTAAATCGCAGAGACTCCTGCTCGGTTGGAGTCCGAAAAACTGGCTATCGTGTGAGCAAACTGTGTATTTTTCGTGAAGATTAGCTTTTCGACAGATCCGCATAGCACAAAATCGCATTTCTTAATTGATCAAAAACTCACGTAGCTTTCACAGCAGATTCGTAGGCCGTCATTAGGCTCTATGGAGACAAAAAAACTACAGTAAGGGAGATCGATATGCGATTTTCAGATTGGGACGAATCCCCAATCAACGATTTCCGGTTCGACGAACCTGAAGAATTCTTGAGTCCCAGCACTCAACAAGCAGACATCGAATCAAACGATCCAACACCGACAGAAATCCGCCGAGCTTGCTTGGAAATCCAGACGACCTGGAGCGAGGCCGAGCGTCGCTTTCGCGCCGGCTTGCGACGCGGCTGGGAAGTGGAAACGGCCAAGCTTCAACTTCAATAGAGTTCGGTTGATTCCGGAAAAGTTGCCTCTTCTTCACTCTCACCACACATCCAAAGATGCAGTCGGTCGCGTAGCGAATCGGGCAACTTGCGGTTAACCGCCTTTTCCAGTTGGCGTTCGTGATATCGCGTGCTGAAATGCGCGACGATCACCAGTTCGTTTTGGAACTTGTCCGCGCGTTCCAAGATATCGTCCAAGTGCGTATGCCCGAACTTGTGGATCTTTTCCTTGCGGTGCTCCGGACGATAAAACGTCAATTCCGTGATGAGAACTTGAGCTTGGTAGACTGGCGGGAAATTGTCCAAACCCGCTGGCGCCGTATCACCGGTGTAGCACACCAGCGGAACACGGACCTCGGTTGTGACCTCTTCACCCGAGAGTCGCAGGTCCCGAATTTGGTCTTGCGAGAGGCCGCGCAATTCTTCTTTGAGCTTCTTGCGCCGGTCCCAAACGACATAGCCGACCGAAGGCACGGTGTGTTTGGTAGCAAACGGCGTGACAACATGCTCGCGAGACAATTCGATCTCGTCGCCTTCTTTGACGCCAACAAGATTGCAAACCATGCGGCCTCGATCCAGCTTTTGCCATGACCGCAACATACGCTCGGTCGGATCAACAACTTCTTCAGGCAAATAAATTGTCGGCGGCTCCATCTTCATCATCCGTCGCCGCGCCACGTATTGGGGGAGCGCCGCCATGTGATCAAGGTGCGCGTGCGTGATGAAGAAGGTCTTAGTGCCCATGTACGACCACGGGCTGCCTCCCATGTCGAAGCCGATCTTGAGTTCGGGGATTCGCCAATAGCTTTGCACGGCAGCGCGCGAGTAACCCTCAATGGTTAGCGCTTTGTGTTTGAGCGATCGATAAGGAAGATTGTGGATCATTGATCGTGGCTAGCGGAGTATTCGCCCGCGGTCTTAGCTAACGCGAACGAGACGTCCGGATTCGATACTCTTGGCTTCGGAATAACACAACTTCAGAGCATCACGTGCCAGCGTGCCGGAAAGAATCCGTGGCGTCTCGCCAGAGCGAATTCCATCGACGGCAACTTGCAACTCGGACGTGAAGGCTGCACACCAGTCGTCCCCACCCTTTAACTTCGGTTCGGTAGCCTTGCCCGAATTGGTAATCAGAGTCAGTGGCCGATTGACAACCCACTCGCCCGCATACGTTCCAGCGTCGTAAAGCAGGGTCGCTTTCTCCAAATAAATCTCGAACCCATGTCCGAAGGCGAGCCCCTTTGCGGCAATCCCACCGCTGACGCAAGTGACAGCAAGCTCTGAATCTTCATAGACATAGTTCGTGTGCAGATGGTTCACCAGTCCGTCTTGCAGAATTCCGCGCGAGTAAACCTGCTTGGGCACTCCGCAGATCAAGCTGATGTAATGATTGTCATGAATGTGGAGATCCACGCCCCATCCGCCAAGCTTGCGGAAATCGCTCCTGTCCGCGGACCAGTTTGGTTGGGCGATGACGCGGCGAAAGTGAGCCGCCTTAACCGCGCCGTACTTGCCCTTTTCGATGCACTCGGACGCATAGCGGAATTCGGGAAAGAACGGTAGCACTTGAGCGACCATTAATTGAACGCCAGCTTTTTCGGCAGCCTTGACCATTCGATTCGCCGCCGCAAGCTCGACCGCAATCGGCTTTTCGACAAGCACGTGCTTGCCAGCTTTGATCGCTTCCATGGTGACCTGCTCGTGTTGATCCGTCGGCAGGCAGATGTCGACCAGATCGATATTCGGATCCGCAAGCAAGTCGTGGTAGTCACTGTACGCAGTCAGTGGCGACAAATCGTAATTCCCACCGGGTGGGCCAAAGTTGCCTTGGACCATCGTCCAGTCTCCGGCAAGCTTTTTCTTGTTGCGAGTGGCAAAAGCAACGACCTTACCTCCTCGAAGCTTGCTTCCTGAGATGCACCGTTTTCCGGACTTGTCCACGAATTTCGTAGCGCCTTCGAAGTGGGTCATTCCCATGAAACCCGCGCCAATGATGCCAATTCGAACTGCCATTGAAGTGCCTCTGCCTGGATGCTGAATTGCTCCAACCTGTAAGTCGAAGCAGCGATTTGAAGTAAGAAGATCGATCGCTCACTAGCATCTTTTCGTTCGAGCCGCGAGTCAAGTCGCTATCGTTCGAGACTTCGGCATCCGACAAAAAATCCCAGTGAGGAGAAGACGTGATAGGTGCCTAAAAAATAGGCATGCGACTGTTGCCTAAAAAACAAGCAGGCGACAGTCGCGTGATTGAGCTGTTGCTTTTGCTTTGCGGTATTTTGCGGTGGAGTCGGCGGTTCGGGGTGGGGGTGGAAAACTTTAGGGAATCGTGCCCGCCAGGGCGAGGGTGGCTGGCAATCCAAGTTTTGGGCTGATATCCTTTTGATGTCGTGCTCGATTTGACGACAGCTGGCAGTCCGGAAATCGAGCGGCCTACTTTCTATCGGCCATTATTTGCCGATAGGCTCAACCCAAGTGTGTGCATTGTGCGCTTGGCATTTTTGTCAAACGTGCAAGTTCAATCGATAGGACGTTTGATAGGCTTGGCAGGCAACTAACAAGGAAGAGCTAAGGAGAATGGCCATGCTGGTACTTTCAAGGAAGCCGGGTGAGCGAATCTTGATTGGTGACGAAGTTTCCGTAACCATTGTTCGCATCGGACCAAACACTGTTCGACTGGGTATTGACGCCCCGCGCAACATGAATATTGTGCGCGAAGAGCTATGCGTCGAAGTCCCAATAACAGGGCTCGATGACACCGATCATCCCACCTCTGGCCCCAATCGACCAAGGTAGAACAATTGATTCGTCGCCCCATTTCGCCCGAAAAGGCGAGGTCGGTGCCCCTTCGCGGCTTGAGGGCTGAACACGCAATGCCAGAGAATGCTGCTGGTAATGAACCAACCCCTTGGCGCTACGTTTTTCACGGCCGAGTCCAAGGGGTTAGTTTTCGCTTCACAACCAATTCCATAGGCCGACGCTTTCCGGTTCGCGGCTATGTCAAGAACCAACCCAACGGCACAGTCGAAATGATTTGTATCGCCGACGAACAAACTCGGAAAGCCTTCTTAGAGGCAATCAGCGACGCCTTTCCCAACAACATCACAGACGTTGACATCGAACAGCTTTCGTCTTGTCCCGAGTACGAAAACTTCACAGTCGTGTACTGACACGGCTGGTCAAAGCCGACTTGTTTGAGCTACCCATCCGCTACGGTAGTCGGCTACTAACGTTCATTTTCTGGTCTCTCATTCCCGTTTCATTACCGAGAAGACTTGCCGGTGCCACTTTCTATATCATGGGCGAGAATCCGGGCAATCGGGGTACATCAAGAATGTCTTGACAGCCTCAAGATGTACGAGTACCGTTCCGCACGTTTCAAAATCCGCAGAGATGCTACGGGATAAAGACGTCAGCAAAAGGGGTAAAGGATGACCCACAAGAAGTCGGCGCTGATAACTGGAATTACCGGACAAGATGGCAGCTATCTTGCCGAACTGTTATTGCAAAAGGGTTATGAGGTTCATGGATTGATTCGTCGTTCCTCAAGCTTCAACACGGCGCGAATCGAACATCTGTTTTGTGATCCTCACGAAAATGGCGCCTCACTGCATTTGCACTATGGCGACTTGTTGGACAGTAACGCGTTGTGTCGAGTTCTCAAGCTGGCTCAACCATGTGAAGTCTACAACTTGGCGGCTCAGTCTCATGTAAGAGTCAGCTTCGATATGCCTGTCGGAACAGCAGATGTCGTTGGACTGAGCGTCTTTCGCCTTTTGGAGGCGATTCGCGAATTTGAGGCAGTCCAACATCATGTTCGGTTTTATCAGGCATCCAGCAGCGAGATGTTTGGTCAAGCCGTTGAGACGCCTCAAAACGAGAGTACTCCGTTTTACCCGCGCAGCCCTTATGGTGTTGCTAAGGTTGCAGCGTATTGGGCCACGGTCAACTTCCGAGAAGCTTACGGCATGCACGCCAGCAACGGCATCTTGTTCAATCATGAATCGCCTCGCCGAGGCGAGACTTTTGTGACTCGGAAGATCACGAAAGCCGTTGCGCGAATTAAGCATGGCCTTCAGGACAAGCTTTATCTTGGAAACCTCGACGCGAAACGCGACTGGGGATTTGCCGGAGATTACGTCGAAGCCATGTGGCTCATGTTGCAACAAGATGAGGCCGATGACTACGTCATTGCCACTGGCGAGACCCGCTCAGTACGCGAGTTTCTTGAGCTGGCGTTTTCTTATGTCGACTTGGATTATCAGGATTTCGTCGAAATCGACCCGCGATATTTCCGTCCCACAGAAGTTGACCTATTGCTAGGTGACTGCTCGAAAGCGCGGAAAAAGCTTGGCTGGGAACCCAAGGTTGACCTAAAACAGCTCGCGGAAATGATGGTAGAAACGGACATGGATGAGGCGGCTCGCGAACGGACGCTGTTGGAGGCGGGGCACAATTCCCACGATCGTGTTGCCGCTTAGGATGCACATTCTTGATTCCTTTAGGTAAGAGCAAAGCCCCAATCCATTACACACCTTGGCCTTACCCAAGATTGGTGGACAGTGAGCATTTCGTCGAAAGCTTAACCAATCACAAAGTGTGGAATCCCTTTTGCGCGGGCGATCATTAAAGGTCGTCTTGACAGTTCCATGATGTACCAGTACGTTCCCGCCCTCTCCATACTTGAGTCCGCCATAAAGTGCCCTGGTGACGGTTGTGAAAATCTCAGGTTCACCGTAGGACATTTGGTGACGTACGTACTCAGTAGCACTCTCCCTTGATTTCCACATCAATATCGTCAGTGTATTTTGCATTGGTTTGCAACGGCCAAGTTGATTCATGACGCGATCAGCTATTACTGTCATTCTGATTTCAGGGGTACAGTTTCTCTTCACTGTCCTCGGACAGGCAATCGTTACATGGCGTTTTGGGGCATCCAAGGAGACAGATGCGTTCATCTTGGCCTGTACGCCTCCGCTTATCGTCACCACCGCATTGTCTTGGGCAAGTAGCCTCGTCGCCGTCCCAATCTTCGTCAAAGAATTCGCCAAATCAGGGTCACATCAGGCGTGGAGAATTGGAAGTGCGTTTGTCTTCTCAGCGATCGTCGTTGTAACTCTTATTGCAAGCTTAGGGTTCGTCTTCTCGTGGAAATTGTCGAGTGCGTTAGCTCCCGGTTTCTCCGCGGAGCAGCTTTCGCTTGCCTCTCAAGTAATGAAAGTGTGCTGGCTCTCGTCTTCGGTGTTGGTTGTTGCCAGCGTATTGATTGCTATTCGTAACTGTCGAGAGCAATTCGCGTTGACTTCCGCGAGTGCTCTGTTCGGGCCATTGGGCACTGTTTTAGGAGCTCTGCTTCTGACTGAGCAATTCGGCATAGTTGGGGTGGCTATCGGGCAATTCGTAGGAACAGTCGCTCAGTTGATGTTATTGAGCTCGCGCATAATTTCTCCGAACAGGATTTGGATTCCGACTGATCTTGGTAACTGCAAGGCGACGCTGCGAACGGCTGCAGTGATGGCAATCCCAGTCGCAATCGGCGGTTCTGTGTATCTACTGCTGCCGTGTATCGAACGTTTCTACGCCTCAGAGTTCGGTGAAGGCGCCATCTCATATCTGGGATTGGCCCAACGTTTGGGGGCGACCGTTTTTCCCATCCTGGCCGTTGGCTTAGCAACACCTTTGGCAACCAAATTGGCGAAATCGCCTGAAGTTCAGTCGCACTTCCAGACGTCCGGTCTCCTTTCGAGCGTTACTCGTGGGTTCCTCGTTGTGACGATTCCGTTAGTTGTCTTATCACCGGCGTATGCGGAGCCCCTGATTCGCACATGCTTCGAGCATGGCCAGTTCACGCGTGAAAACACCGTCGCTGTGGCCCGCATTCTTCCGCTTTATACGCTCGGTGCATGCGCTTCTGCGTACGGAACGATCCTCGGTCGAGCATTTTCTGCCGTGTTTTCGGATACATGGACACCCGTGGCTGCATTGTCAGGAATGCTGGTTTTCTATGTCGTGGCGTGTGAATTGTCGGTGCGGACATTGGGTTGTGAAGCACTGGCACTGGCCTCATGCATTTATTGGGTCTTTTCGACAGCGATTCAATGTGCTGTTCTGAGATTTCGTTTAGGCATCGCCGGTGGGATGCGAATTCTGACTGTGACCTCTTGCTGCACGATTTCGGCGGCACTGACGACGGTAATTTTAATGGTCTTTACGCCATATCTTTCCCCGGTTGCTGCTTGCAGTGCGGTGCTTGTTGGCTTTGTTGTTTATGCGTGGATGGCGAAATCTGTTTTTCGAGTGGACGAAGTTTCGACCATTCTAAGATCAATCAGAAACGTCATCCTCTATTCTCGCTTCAAACATCAAGAAGCTTGTCGCGCATCGTCGAATTAAACAAGACGCGTTTTTTCGAGTTGAATCATGGTTCTAAACTCCATTGAAAAGGTCGGTCTCTATCTAAATGCAATCGAGGGCACGTCTGGGTTCTTATGCCTGCTTGATCGGTTGTTCCGGCGAAACAATATTACTCGCTTGATTCGAATTGCAGGGACCCCGATTCGCGTTCGCACGAATTCTCCTGACGTGTTTGTTGCGATTGACAGCCTATACCACAAGGAATACGACCACATTCGATGTGCTAATCCGAAAACCATTGTCGATGCGGGAGCCAACATCGGCACATCGTCGATCGCTTTTGCGATGCGCTTTCCAACAGCCCAGATCTTTGCCATTGAGCCAGAAGCGCGAAACTTCGAAATGTTGGTAAGCAATACTCGTTCGTTTCCAAATATTATTCCAATTCATGCTGCGATTTGGGGGGCTAACGAAACTCGAACAATTCTTGATCAGAACTCTGGCCATTGGGGATACACCGTCGCGAACACGCAATTAGCCAGCGGGGAATTGAATCAAGAAGTTGTTTGCATGACCGTAGGGCATTTATTGGACGAATATCAATTGGATCAGATCGACATCCTTAAGGTTGATATCGAAGGCTCCGAAAAGGAAGTGTTTGAATGTCCAGGAGACTGGATTGGCCAAGTGCAAGTAATCACTGTGGAGCTGCACGAGTCAATTCGCGCAGGGTGCGAGGATGCGTTTTTCTCCGCTACGCGCGACTTTTCTTCCTTTGAGCGACATGGCGAGAAGATAACAGCCTATCGGATGTGACTTAGCTGCCATTCAGGTCATTGGACACCAACTACTTTAGGAGTCTAAGAGGGAACTGATGCACGATTCCTTTCTACCGCTGCTAATGGATCCTCAAACACGACAACCCCTAACGCTGAACGCGACACAGCGATCAGGAGAATTCGTGATTGAAGGAACACTTGAATCATTATCGAACAGTTATCCGATTGTACGCGGCGTCCCACGTTTTGCAGGGTTTCAGCAGAACTCGAATTACACCAGTTCCTTTGGGTATAAATGGTGTAAATGGTCGAGGATTCAGTTCGAAAGCGAGAACATTGGGTGCCCCATGGAAGGTCACACTCGTGGGATGTGGGAAAAAATCACTGGTATTGCCGATCGTGATTTGAAGGGTGCCATCATGCTGGAGTCCGGTTGTGGCCCGGGCCGATTTCTCGATATCGTCGCTTCGAAGAATGGAAAGGCGATCGGCGTCGATTTGAGTGACGCGGTTGAGGCGGCTCAAGAGAACTTCGCTAACAATCCTAACGTGCTCATTTGCCAAGGCGACGCTTTACAATTGCCAATCAAATCTAGCTCTCTCGATGGAGCTTTTTCGATTGGCGTCTTGCATCACACCCCCGATCCCTTCAAGGGCTTCCAGCAAATGTGTCAAGCTGTCCGGCCAGGCGGTGATGTAAGTGTTGCCGTTTATCCAAAAGGGGGTTACTACGATTTTCCAACAGTCCAATTATATCGGGCATTGTTCAAAGCGCTTTGGCCTGTCCTAAAGCACTATCCGCCATTGATCTATTCCTACTTGACGGCCTACGGTTTGAGGCCGACAGCCTCTGTCCCACTTCTCGGCAAACTGCTTCGGGCAGTTTTTCCACACGTTCGACTGCCTGATGTTCGTTGGGCGCTCTTGGATACGTTTGACAGTGTTACGCCGTCATATCAGTCTGCTCATAAGTCGTATGAAGTCTTCCGCTGGCTTAAGGACTGTAACCTTGTGGACATTGAGCCGGGTGATTGGGGGACAACCACGTACCACGGAGTCACTCCTTCAGCCGTCGATTCCGTCACGACCGTTCAATCAAGAGCGGCATGATGCAATCGATGCCAATATGGATGGTCGTAGGCTTATCTACCGCAAATAACTCATACACAGATTGTTGAGAATCATGAAAGAATTCGCCAAACGCTTACTCGGTCCAATCTTCTATCGACTCCACAATCGTAATCGAGGAACACAGATGGAGCTGAAGTTCTGGGACAAGTGGGTGGCGGATAAGTGTGAGGGCGTTTGGGGCGATGAGTTCGAAAGACGGTTTAATCCTGAAACAGAGGTGCGCGGCCACCATCAAGAGATTCTGGATCTGTACTATTCAGCTGGCATGAGCATCCTTGACGTTGGTAGCGGTCCGGTATCGAACATCGGATATCAATACAATGGTAATAAACTTGATCTAACGGCCAGCGATCCCAATGCTGATGCCTACAACAAGCTCTTAGACAGCAACAATCTGATGCCACCCGTCAGGACAACGAGAGCCAGCGGTGAGAGCTTGAGCTCTGATTTCAGTCAAGAGTTTGATTGGGTCAACTGTGACAACGCCTTGGATCACGCTGTTGATCCTAATAATGCGCTCCAGGAAATGGTCAAGGTGCTGAAGCCTGGTGGTGTCATCTCACTATTTCATGAAATTGATGAAGGTGTGAATGAAGGTTACCGGGGCTATCACAAGTGGAATCTGTGCCCAATCGGGACGAATGGTTTCGCAATTTGGGACCCCAACCAACGACGCGAGTATATCGACGAATTCAAGGGTCTGAAGATCACGACTTCCATACGAGACGACCGGTTCTTAGTCGTCATGAAAGCGGATGTGGAAGAATCGTCGAACTTAAGAGCAGCGTGAATCGCTAAGACTGTTCGAGCGTCAGTATGTCCGAGTTAGTCAGTATCGCGATGCCCATCTACAACAACGCTCAGACGTTGGCGCCCTGCTTGCGATCACTGGTTGGTCAAACGTACTCGGATTTTGAGTTGCTCTTGATCGATGATGGTTCGACGGATGGATCGCTTGAGATCGTTCACAGTTTTGATGATTCTCGAATTCGAATCATTGTGAACAACGAGAATCTTGGTTTGCCGACGCGATTGAATCAGGCGATTGAGCAAGCACGCGGTTCTTTGATTGCTCGCATGGACGGCGATGACATTGCTTATCCGGATCGGTTGCGGATGCAAGTCGATTACTTAATGACACATTCAAACGTTGATGTTGTCGCGGGGCGAGTTGTCATTTTCAACGCGTCAGGAGAAATCGTCGGTGGTACGATTGCTCCACATGAGGATCACGAATCTGTTTGCCAGCGGCCGTGGGTGGCCTTCAACAGCATGTTGCATCCCACATGGATGGGGCGTCGTGAATGGTTCCTTAAGCATCGCTATCGTTCTCAGTTCAAGAAGGCACAGGACCGAGACATCTTACTGAGAAGCTTTCGGTCGAGCCGTTTTGCGTGTCTGGGCGAGTGTGTTTTGGGATACCGCCAAGAGACTCTTTCCTTGAGCAAGATTTTTCGCTCGCGGTATTATCTTGGCCGAGCATTGGCGGAACAAGCTGTGCGCGGCTTCGACTTGCCGTTGGCGTTGGGCCCGATCAATCAATCATTGAAAGCTGGCGTCGATGCCTTTGCCGTACTGACGGGCTTGCGTTATCGCCTGTTGAAACATCGCGCGATGCCAGTGCCAGAGACCGAACAACAACGATGGCGTGAGATTTGGCAACGTGTTACGTGTCCTGAGATGGCAGATAATTCACTTATGGCCCCGCGACTCAGCTCGCGCGGTCCTGCGAACGGAGTCGCAGGACCACAATCGAGAAAGGACGCGGCCTAATGTGTGGTATCGCGGGTTTTCTCGACTTCTCGAGGACCCAATCTGCAGACCAGTTGGAATCGATCGCTGCAGCGATGATTCATCCGTTGCTTCATCGCGGGCCGGATGATTGTGGGGTTTGGAACTGTGAAGCTAGCGGGTTGGCATTGGGGCACCGACGGCTTTCGATCCTCGATCTTTCTCCCGATGGTCGACAGCCGATGACTTCGCAAGGTGGTCGCTATGTCATTGTTTTCAACGGCGAGATCTACAACTTTCAAACGCTGCGGCGCGAACTTGAAGGGCTCGGACATGACTTCAGAACGGCAAGCGACACGGAAGTTTTGTTAGCGGCGTTCGAGCAATGGGGTATTGAAAGCGGCACGCAAAAGTGTGCGGGGATGTTTGCCTTTGCTGCCTGGGATTCTCGTGAACACAAGCTGCACTTGGGCCGAGACCGAGTGGGCGAGAAGCCTTTGTACTTCGCCCGATTGAACAACCTGTTCTTATTCGCCTCCGAGCTGAAAGCACTCCGTCAACATCCACGGTTCGATTCACGCGTCGATCGCGATGCCGTCTCGATGCTGCTTCGCTACGGATACATTCCAGGTCCCAAGAGCATTTACAGCAATGTTCAAAAGCTGCAGCCCGGTACAATCTTGACCGTCCACGCTTGCGATTCAAGTGACATCCAACAGCACACATATTGGTCGTTGCAAAAGATTGCTGAAAGCGGCGCTGAGTCAACATTTTCAGGATCGGATCACGAAGCCGCTGGACACCTGGAACAGTTGCTGGCCGACATTGTGCGCGAGCAACTCGTTGCTGATGTTCCCGTCGGAGCGTTCTTGTCCGGAGGTATTGATTCGTCGACGATCGTTTCGATTGCTCAATCTGTAAGCCGATCACCCGTTAAAACCTTTTCGATTGGTTTCGAGCAACGCGAGTTCAACGAAGCGGACACGGCTAAACGCATTTCGCAGCATCTGGGCACAGAACACACCGAGTTATATGTTTCGGCGCGCGACGCATTAAACGTGATTCCAAGATTGCCCGTGATGTACGACGAACCGCTTGGCGATTCATCACAGATTCCGACGTTCTTGGTGGCTCAACTCGCGCGGCATTCCGTCACTGTAGCTCTTTCGGGAGATGGCGGTGATGAGTTGTTCGCTGGTTACAACCGATACGCTCGTGGGCAAAGACTTTGGCGCTACTGGCAAGGTATGCCATCACCGCTTCGGCGCGGCATTGGCAAATCGATCCTGTCATTGCCAGATGCCATGTGGAAGCGGATGAATTGTGGTCGTGATGTGATTGAGAAGCTTGGACGCGTTCTAGTAGCTGGCGACTCCAGACACTTTTGCGAAGAGATGGCTAGTTATTGTCACGACAGCGATCGATTTGTCTTGGATACGAGTGGCTTCGATAACCAACGAGATGTGCAATTCGCCGACATGATGTCGCGGATGCAATTCCTTGATGGTGTGAACTACTTGCCAGATGACATTCTGGTCAAAGTCGACCGTGCCGCGATGGCTGTCAGCTTGGAAACGCGTGTGCCGTTGCTAGATCACCGCTGCGTCGAATTCGTGTGGAGTTTGCCAACAACCATGAAACTTCGTGGTGCCACGACAAAGTGGTTGCTGCGTCGCGTGTTACACAATCATGTCCCGTCGACTTTCTTCGACAACCAAAAACGCGGGTTTAGCGTACCGTTATCGAGTTGGTTGCGTGGACCACTAAAAGAATGGGCCGAGGATTTGTTGTCACCGAGTCGCTTGGCCAATGACGGGATCTTTGATGTCGCGGAGATTACACAGTTATGGAATCAACACAAGCGTGAGGAACGCGATTGGCAGTATTTGCTATGGAGTGTCCTTGCGTTTCAAACGTGGTTTGACGAACAGAAAAGCATGTGCGCTCCAGCACTTCCACAGGCACGGGCTGCGTAAGAGTTACTTCGTTTAACGCCCAGCCGAAGGCGCCGGCGACCGAGAAGGGTAATAAATGGCATACAACACCTCTTGGTCGCCGGCGCCTTCGGCTGGGCGATAAACGAGTGAAACGGACATGATCGCAAAGGAATGCGAATGCGTTGGTTTATCAATTTGAACATTGGCATCTCCATGTGGCTGTCGAAGCTTGCGGAACTGATCGTGCCGCGAGATGACGGCTACGAACACTTCGTGGAGAAGATTGTTCCCGATGCGCTCAAACAAAACATGCGCGTTCTTGACGTGGGCGGTGGGAAGCGGCCATTGATCTCGCTTTCCGAAAAGCAGCGATTGAATCTCCGTGTTACAGGACTCGATATTTCAGCCGAGGAACTCGCTCAAGCACCTGACGGAGCGTACGACGATGTCGTTGTTGGCAGTGTCGAGGACGCGGCCATCGATGGGCAGTACGACCTCATCTTTTCCTGTGCCGTGCTGGAACACGTGCCGAATCCGCGCGCGGCAATCGACAATCTTTCGAATGCGTTAAAGTCAGGTGGTGTGATGTTGCACTTCTTGCCCTGCAAGAATGCTCCCTTTGCGAAACTTAATTTGTTGCTAGGCAACTCGTTGGCCAAGAAGATTTTGTACGCGTTGTTGCCCAGCCATCGGTCTTTCGGTGGCTTCAAGGCGTACTATCGCGATTGCAGCCCCAGTCGATTTGAAGCGATGTGCGAACAAAACAAGCTTGCCGAGATCGAGGCGACTCCATACTTCGTTTCCGAATACACCAAAGTTTTCGCTCCCGCATTCGCGATGGAGTTAGCTCGGCAATCGACTTTCAGTTTGCTGGGTTTGAAGAATCTTGCCGAGACATTCGTCATTCGAGCGAAACGGCCAATCGAAACGGAAGAGCTTCGGAAGGCCGCGTGATCGAGGCTGTTCACAACAGCTACCATTTACCTTGACCTGACATTTGAATTGTCATACTTACCCAACTGAATTGACCGCAAGGATGCGATAGGACATGATGTCAGAATTCATAAAAAACACGCCAGAGCGAAGCCAGCGCACCAATCAATGGTTGGCCGTGGCTTTGCCGTTCGTCATTCCGATTTCGACGTCGCTGACAGAAATCATCATCGGAGCGATTCTTGTTTGCTGGCTCTTCAGTGGGCAGTTCAAGAACACATTCGGGCAGCTTCGATCGAATCGAATCGCACAACTGTCGATTGGCCTGTTCGCTCTGCTGGCGATCAGCTCGATCTGGTCCACGGCCGACACCGCCTTGATTGGCAAGTTCTTGGCGAAGTACCGAATGCTGCTCTATGTGCCAATTTACTTCGTTGTGTTCGAACGAAGTGATCTCAAGCGGCAATGCCAGTGGGGATTCTATGCCGCAATGACGCTGACACTGGTTTGCTCGTACATTAACTTCTACACGAACATTAACATCGGCCGCGACGATCCGTTGGCGGCGACGGTTTTTCGAGACCGGATCACACAAAACATTCTGTTGTCGTTGTTCGTCTATTCGCTGTCGGTTGAATTCTTCGAGAGCTCGCGGCATCGCTGGCTAATGGCCGTTTTGATTGCTGCCGGATTGTTCAATGTCATCGGTATGGCTAGTGGGCGAACCGGCTACTTGCTGGTCGCATCACTGGCATGTTTGTTTGCGCTACAACATTTTCGTTGGCGTGGTTTGGCCTTTGCTGGAGCTTGCTTGGTATCGATCGGTGCCGTTACCTATTTCGTCTCGCCCGCGTTTCAATTGCGGATCGACGAGACCGTTGCCGGCATCCAGCGATTCCAAAGCAGCGACAAGGACCCTCGTGGCCAATATCGGCTTCGAATTTATGCTCAAGGAGTCCAGACGTTGCTGTCGAATCCTGTAATAGGCACGGGGGTTGGCAGCTGGGGGACTGAGTTGGCAAGGCACATCCCGAAGGATAGTCCGTTCTACTTCGACGATCCGCATAACGAATACTTAGCCATAGGCATTCAGACGGGTGGAATGGGACTTGGAGTTTTCGGGGCGTTGCTGTTGATGCTTTGGAAACGGACCGCGGCCATGTCCAGTATGGATCGGAAGTTGGCTTGCGGGTGCTTGGTCACGTTGTGCGTTGGCAGTTTGGTGAACTCGTTGCTCATGTCCTTCTCTCTTGGACATTTATTTGCTTACTGGGCGGCGTATTGGTATGCGCCGGGAATTCAGGATGAAGAAGAACTTGGCGGAAGCCAGTCCGTTTCGGTCGAGTCGGAATTGCGACAAGCGGCATAGTTCAGGGAAGAACGAATGAGTACGGTCATTACTTCGGCTGAAGCCAAGACGATCTCGCCGATCAATCAGCGGCGATTTCGAGTTTTCGTTTACACCATTGTTGCCATCGGGATCATTGGTGGCGGAGCACTTGTCATTAAAAACGTCAAGTACCGCTTCATTGCCAAGCGATTCAGTGTTGTGACGCCAGGAATTGTTTATCGCAGCGGCCAGTTGTCCAAGTGGAAGTTGGAACCGACCCTAAAAGAGAACAACATTCAAGCGGTGGTGGCGATGATGGGAACGGTCCCGCCGACGAAGTATCACGATTTTGAAATCAAGCGGCTCGAAGAACTTGGCGTTCCACTAATTCGACACGGACTCGACGCTGATGGAGTTGGTTTGCGTGGCGATGGGACTGGACCTGTCATCTGCTATATCGACGCACTCTGCACGATCGATGGGCTTGAGCGTGAAGGGAAGCCGTGTCTTATCCATTGCTCGGCGGGGTCAAGTCGCACGGGGGTCACGATTGCCTTGTATCGGTTGTTGTTGAAGAAGCAATCGCCCGAAAGTGTGTACGACGAATTTGTGAGTCTCGGGGGCCATGCTGAGCGTGAGGAAAAGACGATTCCATACTTGAACGAAAACATCGAGCACATCGCGCGGCAGCTTGTTGAGCGGGGCGTCTTGGATGAGATGCCGGAATCGATACCTCAACTGCCCGTTAATGATGGTTGGTTTTAGTGGTTCTTCACTGAATTCCGGGGTGGCTGGGGACGAGTCTTCGAGCCCCCAGATTGCTGATCTTA
>PBMZ01000216.1 GCA_002722955.1 Planctomycetaceae bacterium
GCGCAAACGACGCGGTTCAGCAGCTCCCGTCACTGACTCCGGTGTCTCTTGATCCGAGGGCGGATAGTCGATGGTCGTCGCAACGTCTTTGTAGTATTGGAGATCGGCATCGCCGCCATACTCCAACTGCTTTTCGCCCGACATGCAGCCGATCAAAAGTCCGCATCCCATTACTACGCTAGCTAACGACAGTCGCCTGATAAGCATTGATCAGTCCTTCGCGTCCGACGTTTCGTCGTATCGACGGCCAAGTGTGGCCAAATACGACTCGTTTGAGCCCCTAAAACTGGCTGGATTCCTACAGACGGGGGATCTGACCGGATCCTCAAATCTAGTATCGGCGGAATAATCGGTAACCTTTGACAGAAAGGAGGGAAACCGGAAAACGGAGGAATGACCAATGGAAGAGTCGCGATTGGTCGTGAGACAGTTTGATGGAAAAAGTACGGAGACAGACGGAATACGAGTCTTCCCATTGGTCATTGGTCATTGGTCATTGGGACTTGGGACTTGGGACTTGGTCATTCTTTCTCCTAAGACTCAACGTTCTGTAGCGAATAAAGTCGACATTCCGTACTCTCATAGGTCATCTATGGACACCGAGATCGTCTACTACATTGTTGCCGCCCTTCTACTCTTGCTGAATTGCGTCAGTTGGATCGCCACTCTCTTCACCTTGCCTGGGAACTGGGTGATCGTGTTGTTGACGACTTTGTTCGCGATATTTATCCCCACGGGAGAGGGTCAGGGCATCAGTTGGTGGGGCGTCGGTGCCGTCATTGTGTTGGCTATCATTGGCGAGATCGTCGAATTGCTGGCCGGTGCCGCCGGAGCCGCAAAGCAAGGAGCCAGCCGCCGCGCGATGGTATTGGCTGTCATCGGCGCGATGATCGGCAGCCTTATCGGCGCCATTTTCTGCTCGGCCATACCCGTCATCGGCACCATCATCGGTGCTGTTGGCGGTGCCTGCGGGGGATCGTTCGGTGGTGCCTATTTGGGCGAATTGTGGAAGGGCCGCGAACGAAAAGAGCGGCTTAACATCAGCAGCGCCGCAATGTTGGGACGGCTGTTAGGAACAATGGGCAAGCTGATGGTCGGTGCCGTGATGGTCGCTGTGGCGGCGATTGATTCGTTTGTCTAACGCTTTCGTTCGGATTCCGAATAGCGATTAATGATTGTTGAGTTTTGAATTTCGAAGGCCAGAGGCTGTCGTTCGTCTGACTTCGAAATTCAAAACTCAACAATCATTAATCGCTATTCGAAAACACCACCTCACTAACCAAGCAGTTTGACCAATAGATTATCATGCGGATAAGGGTGCCCTTTGTGCTGACGGTAGGCTTCACCGTATTTCGTTCCGATCGCTGTCCCACGCTGAGCACTCCAACGCTCGCAGCTATTCAGATACTCGTCGATCCCGTGTTGCTTCAACAGCCAATCACGCTGACTCGCATGGCATGCGAGCATCTCGCGTTTCAACTCGAACGTCTCTGAAATATCCACGATGAACTCGGGTTCGATCAGATTGCCGAAGTAGTCCACACCCTCGATCGGATCAACATAATAAAGGTGCGGGATGTGATCGATGGGATCCGCGGGCTCCCACTGCTGAGTTTTGTAGTTCGGGATTGGAGCATTAAAGCAAGCATCTCGGACTAGCTGGCTCGTCGCTTCATGATCGGCCATGTAATCCTGAGGTGGCGCGGTGATGACGATGTCAGGTCGAGCTCGACGGATGGCTTCCGTCACGCGTCGCTTTGAATCGTTGTCGATCACGATGCTCAGATCTCGAAATTCCAGGCATTCGTATTCCGCTTCGATTAAGTCGGCGGCGTTCTTTGCTTCAGCTCGGCGGATCTTCGAGATCTCGTCGGCATCCAGTTCCGCGCTGCCACAATCACCGGGCGTCATTGTCGGGGTGAGGATGTGGCATCCTCGTTGTTTCAACAGCGCCAGCGTTCCCGCGCATTGGAACTCAATGTCATCGGGGTGAGCATGAATAGCCAGAATTCGCTTAGGCTCAGTGGGCATTGGGAGTCCTCGCAGTCAGTCATAGTTCATCTGCCATGATAGCGAGGTGACCTGCTTGGTTCACGCCAGCAAGTGCGGTCAATTGTGGTCCTGCGACTCCGCTCGCAGGACATCCCGCGAACGGAGTCGCGGGACCACAAAACCTTCGGGCGACGCGATTCATCAAACCGGTCGTAGGCTGAACACGTCCACGTCAACACGTTCTGAGAACAGTGCGCTCTCGGGCGGCCCGTGAACATCAATGCCGCTTGCCGCGACCAGCGATTCGTCGCAACGGTGCACATCCACATTCCGCAGACTGTACGGAGCGTGATGAACGTGCCCTTGCAGCAACGTCCCGTCCTTCTTTTCCGTGTACAGCAAGTAACGGTCAACCAAGAACTCTTCCAGCGATCCCGGCTCCGTACGGCCGGGTTCGATGGCCGGATGATCGCGATTGAGAAGCTCGCCCAGTTCAACTTCAACGTCCGTGTGAGGACCCGCTGCACCTGGCCAAAGACGCTTGCTGCGATAATGGACTCGCCGGATTGACCGGTCCAATTCCATGTCAGCTCGATAGTAATTCAAGTCCCACAGCCAGCGGGCCCATCGGACTGGCAACGACTTCGAAGCGTCTAAGGAAAGGAAATAAACGCCAGGGTCGCGACCGTCCAAATGCACGTAGGTCCGAACGTTCGTCTCATGAAACGTCGAGACACAAGAAATAGCTGGCGACCACCACGGCCGAACATTGCAGAGATGAAACGGAACTAACCCGATCCATGCATCACCATCAAAGGTGTCGATGGTCAGTCGATCTGGAAGCAACTCGGCCAACTCATGAGCTGGCACGCGCCAATGCAAAAAGGTTAAATCCGTCCAAGTGTGATAGGCAGTGGCTCCTCGCAAGGGCCGTGCTGCGGCGGAAATGCGGTCGATTTCGTGAGATGTTGTTTCAAGCACAGAAGCCATTTCTTGCCCCCTTGTGATGTCGTATCACATATTCAACCGCAAGGGCGTTCTAGTCTTAACACGAAATCTGCTCAAATCAGAATTGGATGGTTCGACGGAGATTGCGAATCGACTCCCGGTGGAAAATCGAAGTTGTCATCGACGAATCGATCCCAACGTTTTCGTGTTTGCTCAGATATCAACTCGTTGCATTCCAACTCACACTCTTCGCAAACCATCACAGGTCCCGGGCCAAGAATCAGCGAGGCTTGCACGCAAACTCCGCTGATGGAAAACCGCCGGCATTCACCCCGCGACTTTTGACAAAAGCGACAGCAAGAGAGCCACACTTTGGGGTCGAAGGAAAAATGCATGAAGCTCTGCCGTTCTCGAATGAACTCAAACAGAGCCATCCGAGTCTTCTCGGAAAACTCCGACTGCAACTCTTCCGAACAAACTCGGCACAAAGCGAACTCGAAAACGGATTCGTCATCAACGAAATGTTTGGCAATCTGATAGTAGCCCAGTGGCGGCGGCTGATCCGGAGCTGTCGGTGCGTGTGGCAACAGTAAATTCACTCCGCAATCAACGCAGCGTTCGAATGGAGCCCCGGAATACTCGGAGTGCAATAGGTCCGGGATCTCGACACGCTCGGCAGTTTCCAGCGCGTGTTCGAGTCGCTTTTGGTGCTCGGGATCGTTGTACACGTCTTGTTCCATGAGATGTTCTAGATTCCAATATATTGTAACATGCTATCCTGAAGCCGGTAATTCAATCGGCGTGGAGTGAACATGCGAACCAAAATCCGACATTCATCACCGTTGGGCTCATTGGCCAGCTTCCTGGTCATTCTTTGCGTTTTGGTGATGACCGGTTGCGAAAACCCGGCGGACAAGATCGACGACGTCAGTGTGTCGCAGTCTTCTGGCGACAGCCATACCAAAATGCTTGAGCTACTGGATCAACTGGCTGACGAAACGCACCTAAATCCATTCGTTGGCGATGGCGAAGCCAAACGCCTGGAAGAAATCTTGGGCAAGTTGCCCAAACATCAGCTCGGGACCCAGCAGGAAGTCGCCGTGCGAGTCATGCTCAGTGAGAAGCGGATTCAGTTCGGCTCGACAGACACCGCTATCGAGCACTTGTTGGCTGCAAACGAGATTCTTGAGAAGTTGCCCGCGGAGCAACAAGTAGCCGACTCGAAACGCGTCAACATCTCGCTTCTATTTCAAATGGGCGTCGCCTACATGCGGTTGGCCGAGACGCAAAACTGTGTGCATTGTCAATCATGCGAAAGCTGCATTCTGCCCATCCAGGGCGAGGGCTTGCATCAAAAGCAACAGCCTGCGACCGAGGCAATGAGGTGCTTTTCATTGGTCTTAAAGCAGGACCCCGAGCACATTCACGCTCGATGGATGTTGAATCTAGCAGCGATGACGATCGGCCTTTACCCCGACAACGTTCCTAAGGAATTTCGCGTCGACCCCAAGTTATTTGAACCGGAAACAGACTTTCCCAAGTTTCGAAACATTTCGGCAGATGTGGGCTTAGACACACTCAGCTTAGCTGGGGGAATTGTGCTGGACGACTTCAACGGGGATCACCTGATCGACGTTTTGGTTTCGACTTGGCACACAGAGGGGCAGCTTCAGTATTTCCAGCGGCAAAAGGACGGCAGTTTCCAAGACAAGACAGACGATGCAGGATTGGTTGGTCTGTTTGGCGGCTTGAACATGCTGCAAGCTGACTATGACAACGATGGCGACGTCGATGTTTTGGTTTTACGAGGCGGCTGGATCTCAGCAGGACGCCCTCACCCGAATTCACTGCTGCAAAACGACGGTAAAGGACACTTCCGAGATGTGACGCTGATGGCCGGATTGGGAGAAGTTCATCGAGCAATCCTGACCGCCGATTGGGCTGATTACGATAACGACGGCGATCTGGACCTGTACCTGGGAAACGAGCTCCAACCCTCACAGCTCTTCCAGAACAATGGCGACGGAACGTTTCAAGATGTCGCTCAAACTGCTGGCGTTTCGAATCGACTGATCGCTCGAGGCGTCTCGTGGGGTGACTTCAACGAGGACCGCTATCCAGACTTGTATGTGTCGAACTATTCCTCTCCCAATCGACTTTACCAAAACAATAAAGACGGCACGTTCACGGACGTCGGACGAGACCTCAGAGTCGCCGGCCCAGTCCGAAGTTTTCCCGCCTGGTTTTGGGACTATAACAACGATGGCCACTTGGACTTGTATGTCTCTGCTTATGACATCGACGAGAAAAAATGGATTTACGATTACCTTGGCATGCCACACGACGGAATGACCGATCGCCTCTATCACGGCAGCGGTGGGACTTTTCAGGAAGTCTCCAGTGATCACGGCGTCGATCTGATGACCTTGCCGATGGGATCAAACTTCGGCGACATCAACAACGATGGTTTCCTGGACTACTACTTAGGCACGGGCTACACAGACTTCGAAGCACTGATGCCAAACCGCATGTTCCTGAACCAACAAGGAGAAAAGTTCCAAGAGGTGACGATCGCCGGTGGCTTCGGCCATTTGCAAAAAGGCCATGGCATCGCGTTCGCTGACTTCGACCAAGACGGCGATCAGGACGTTTTCTCGCAGTTAGGTGGTTCCTTCAACGGCGACGCATTTCAGAATGCTCTGTATGAGAATCCCGGTTTCAAAAACCATTGGCTGATCGTCAAGCTGATTGGAGAGAAATCCAATCGATCGGGAATCGGCGCCAAGATTCGTGTTGTCTTAGAAGAAGACAGTGCCGAGCGATCGGTCTACCGTTGGGTCAACAGCGGCGGCAGTTTTGGAGCCAACCCACTAAGGCAACACATCGGACTTGGCAAAGCGAGCAGCATCAAACGACTCGAAATCTATTGGCCGACAAGTGACACAACGCAGACGTTCGAAGATCTCGCGGTTAACCAGTTCCTAGTCATCACGGAAGGTCGCGAAACATTCGAGTTGGTGCCTTACGATCCACTACCATTCCAACGCAAACAACCCAAGAAGATATCGCCAGTCATCAGCAATTAGCACTCCGTAGCGATCACGTTTCTAGCGATGAACTTTCTGACTGGCCTTCTAACTCGACTCGAGAACCAAGATCGGCCAACGGCTCACACGACCAATCGCGAAGGCTTCTGCGTGTGTTGGCACTAAAACCATCGCATCAGCTTCGCCAAGCTGACTCAGATCAACATCGCCTACACACCGCCATTCGCGTTCGATGGACCAATCGAAGCCCTCAACTTCGCGGTTCAACTGAAAGTATGGGCGTCGCTCATTTGGCAAGTTGTCCCAATCAGACTCGCTGCCATACTGGACCGACTGTATACCCATTTCACGAAGCCGATCGATTCGAATGGCAATGCCATACGGTTCAAAGTCCCAGCGACCGCGGTGTTTCTTGTAGCTCCGCAAACGCAGTAGTTCTTCGGGATTCGCTTCAGTGAAACTAACTGTCTCGTAACCACCACGAATTGCGGCATTCGAGGCCACCAGTCGCTGTTGATTCAAGATCCGACACAATGCCGCCAAACATGAATGGTCGGCACCGGCGCGATCCAACAAGAGATCATCGAGATAATCTTCTTCGGTTTGCTTTGGCCAAGGCCCTTGTCGGCCTCGAGTGCAATGAGTCAAGTAATTCCAAGCATCCACGTCACTACTTTTGAGGATGGGAACTTCATGCTCTGGCGGGTCCTCGGTTTCGCCCGAGATCTCTTGATCTGAACGATGTAAGTACCACAGAATCGCGCCAAGTTGTTGAAAGTCGTCAACCTGCGGGCCTTCAACCAATCCGTCACCGCAAGCGATCCGAACAGACTGCGGCAACCACGCCGCATCAGCGAGCCGCGTTCTCAGCAGCGAATCCAATCGACCCTTAGCCCGAATATAGAGAACGCGGAGTTCATCACTCAGCGCCATCGCCACGCGATCTTGAAGCGGCATTCCTTTGACGGCATCACACTCAGCAGCGTCGTCCAATTGAGGTGAGATCCACAATTGCGGAGAACCAGACGTCTGTTCTGGCAGCTGGCGTGCCCATTCCTGAATCGACTCCTGCTTGCCAATCTCAACACGCAACCGATCCAATCCAAAGAGTTCAGCAGCGCGGTCGACAAAAGAGCAAGTCGTCGTCTGTGGGACACTTACCAAAACAGTCGACGAATCACATCGCAGCGCTAGAGTACGAAGTGCATCGAACCACTCGCGCCGCTGCTCCAAACTTTTTCCCAAGTGCGAGCTAATGACGCCAAGACAACGAGCATTTGGAATTCCTGTCGGCCACCACCACAAGCGGTCGCCAAGCCACGCTTGAATTGCCGTGACCGGAGTCGTCGGTTGAAAGCTGATGACGGCGCCCTGACGACTTCTTGCCAGCATCCAATTCGCACGATCGACACTAACACCGGCGTGAATTAAGCGTTCTCGCATCAATTCATCAGAGGCCGTTGCCACGAATTGCTCCTGTTCGCGTCGAAGGTTGCCTCATTGTTTAACCCGCAGCCGAAGGCGAGGATCACCGAATACGCCTCGCCTACGGCTGCGGGTTGAACGAAACAGCTCGCGTTCGAGACCAATTAGTCCGTCAAATACTTCTGAAAGAATAGCGTCGTCACCGCGGTGACGTAGTCGCGATTGGCTTTCTTTCGGAAGCCGTGGCCTTCGTTGTCGGCGTAGACTGTCCAGACGGTTTGACCGTTGGCTCGAACCTTGGGAGCGATTTGTTCGGCTTCGGAGAATGGGACTCTTGGATCATTGCGACCGTGTGCAACAAGCAACGCTGTCTTGATCTTGTGAGCGTTATTGACGGGATCGATTCGGCGAAAGACTTCCGCCATCTTCGGGTCGCGTTCGTCGCCGTATTCCGCTCGGCGTAAGTCCCGACGGTACTCGCTGGTGTTCTTTAGGAAGCTGGCAAAACTCGCAATCCCGACAAGGTCGACTCCGCAACGAATTCGATCGCTGTAATGCGTCAGTGACGACAACACCATATAACCGCCGTACGAGCCGCCATAAACGGCAATTCGATCCGCATCCAATTCGGGCTGTTTGGCAATCCAGTCCAACAAAGCACCGATGTCTCGGACACTGTCTTCGCGCTTCTCTGCGTTATCCAACAGCAAGTAGGATTTGCCGTAGCCACGCGAACCACGGACGTTCGGCCGGATTACGGCGATGCCAAGCTCATTCAGATAGAATTGATCCGAGTTCGAAAAGTACGGTCGATACTGACTTTCGGGGCCTCCGTGGATGTTCAAAATCACTGGAGCGGGATTGTCTGCAGTTGCCTTCGGCGGCTTAAAGTAAAAGGCCGGAATGCTGCGATCGTCGAACGTCTTGAAATGGACCAGCTTGGGCCGCACAAACTTTGACTGATCAAGGCCGCCAATCTCGCTGTAAGTCCACCGAGTCAGCTTACCGCTGGCGACTTCGATCGAGTAAGCTTCCGACGGATGATCGGGACCAGATAGTGTAAAGCCTATGGAATCCCCTTTGGGCGACCACTCGATCGCTCGCACAATGCCCTCAGGAATCTTCAGTCGGCGACTTTGCTTATCTCCAGAATCAACGGAGTCAGGGGAAAAAACGTAGAGGCCGCTGTATGCATCCTCGTTCGTCGCAAAGGCAACCAAACCAGACGCAGGCTCGATCGCGATCTCAGTGACGTCCCAAGGAATGTCACTGACAAGTGTCTCATGCTTCCGGCTGTTCAGATAAATCCGTGTAAGCTGACGAAACTCGGACGCGATGTCGGTAGCGGCGTAAACGGTCTCGCCATCCGTATCGAATTTCATCGCCGTGTAAGCCACCTTGTGAATCTCGTACGGTTCATGAAGAGACAGCTTTGACTTCGTCTTGCGGTTGAAAACAGCAGGATGCGACTCGTTGATCGAAACGTAATTATTGATTAGTAGCTTCGAGTGACCCGCCGACCAATCCTCGACTGTCCAATACCGACGCTCGACGGGCATCAGCCTCGTCAATCCGTTCGGCTCGTTGGCATTGCCGAAGTAAATATCCATGTCGCGACCATTGCGACTGTTGTTCGTGACGGCCATGTGCGATCCATCCGTCGAGACTGCCCCCAAAACGTTCCGAGACTTGCCATCGGTCAACCGCTGCGTTTCGCCCGTCGTTGGATTAACACGATAGACCTGATACGCCTCGTTACCACCACTGCTGAGGCTTACGAGCATCGAACCATCTTGCGCGCCGGGTATGAAACGCCCCCGCACCGGCTCCTCAAAAAACGTAACTTGCTCGCGGCGACCGCCCGCTTTGTAAACTCGATGCAATTGCGTAGTGTTGCCAAAACGTGTTGCAACCAGGATGCCTTGCCCATTCGGAGCCCAACCAGCAAAGGAAGCCGATCGAATGTTTTGATAGCGACTCAAATCGTCGATCAACGACTTCGGAACTACTGGGACGTCCTCGGTTTGAATTGCTGGCGGTCGGTACGAGTCATCGTCAGCAAGAGCGTGCTGACTCAACGAAAGCGTAATGTTGGAAACAACCGCAATGAAAGCTAGCGTCATGAAAGCGTTTCGCATCAGAGATCCTCGCTGAATTCATCGATGGGCATGTGACTCAACGGCAAGAATATTGAGGGGCCAATCGATTTGGAAGCGGTGGCAAGGATTTTGTCCTGCGTTCTCGGGCGACATCAAAAGTTCGTGAAGTCGAGATCAATGTACGGCACATCGCTTTCAATCTTCCATGGCCGCCGATCCACAAAGCTTTTCGTCCAAGTATCGCTGTTGTCCAAATCAATGCTGCGATGAATGACTGCATACAAAGTCAATTCGCGGCGCTTAAGAAATAGTGGGATCTGCTGAAGCCATTCGCCATCGAGTTCGTTTTTGGATCGATAACCGGTCAAGAAATGACGCAAAAAGCCATTCGCACGAGCGAGTTCTTCCGTACCACGACAATCGTGAGAAACCGCATAAAACAAAGCCATCGCGATGTCGTCCGCGAACCAGGAGTAAAGGCCATCGTCGAAATCGAACAAATGGATGGTGACGTCGTCGACCAAGAAGTTTCTTGAGTGAAAGTCGAAATGGATCAATCCGTACGAGTCCACGTCTTTGCTCAACGATTGAGTTTCTTCAATGATGGCTTCGAACTTCTCGATGATTAGCGGTTGGTCGCTGGGAATGTAAGTTCGCGCCAAACCGTCAACGTCCGTGAACCAATCGTGCCGGCAATTCGTCGATGCCGGCTGATATTGCTTTGCCAGCCAGTGCATCTGTCCCATCATCCTGCCCATGCTTTCAAACAGTTCAGGAGTTTGAAACTCTGCGGTTGGTGGACAGCCAGGAGCTTTTAGAAACACCGCGGCGATGAAGTGGTCCGCGTCGTCACCGAGCCGCTCGACGAAGTTCCCAGAAATCGACGGTACACCAAAGCAAACATTCAATCCGTGATCGGCGAGAAACTGAATCCATTCGATCTCCGCGGCGATCTGGTCGACGCTCCGGTGTCGACTGTGAGAAATCCTGAGGATTCGCAGCTGACCTGCAAGCTCGCACTCGTAAACGAAACTCTCAAAGCCATCTAGTTCCTTCACTGTCGACGCGGTGATGCCGAATCGACTAATGGCGTCGGCGAGCAACTCTGACGAGAACTGAGATTTGATGCTTGCTTCCATTCAAAATCTCGCCATCTTGCTGCTTTCGAATTCGCGGCATCATTGCAGTCGATGTTTGAGCAACTCTTCGTAGACCTCGAGGCACTTTTCATAGATGTCAGTCAAATGCTCGGGAATGGGCAAGTTCTTTGGTTGGTACTCGCGGAAGCCGGTCGACGTTTCGACCTCGGGATACCAGTGACTGGCCCAAATTCCGTCGGTGTCGCGCAATCCGGCTTCCCAGGAAAGCATGGCCTCGGAGAATTCGAGTCCGAGCGCGTCACAAAGGTTGCCTAAAGAGATGCGCGGGTTCGCCAAAACGTCCTTGCTGTCCAAGACCGGAGGAATCTTGCCCGTTTGTTCGCGAACAATGTTGAAGATCTCAAGTTGCTGAACAAAGCCAATGTCCTCAAGCGTTGGTTCGTCGTTTTTCTTAATGTACGACGGGATGACTTCTGCAGGATCACGGATCAGAAAACAATTCGAAACGCTCGACAGCCATTCGCGGCTGATGTGAGGCAGCAAGTGGTGGGTCATCTGCTTTTGGTAGAAAACGCGTCGACCGTCGGGTACCTCGCCTGTTAGCCAATCGACGACCTTTTGCCAGTCGGGCTCGTGATGCTGGATAATCTCGGCGGCCATCGGATGATCGAGGCCGGTGACTTGTAAATAGTTCGCATAGAATGGCTCATCGCACACAAACGTTTCGTTCCGGTTGCCCCAAGAACGAATCATTGCGGTCGAGATATTCCGTGGGCCAGACCACATTGCGATTCGAAGCGAATCAGACATTCATCACACTCCAACGCTGATCGGTTCGAACTGACCTTGAAGCCGCTCAATTGCGTCGTTCGGGTTCATATTAAACAGGGCTCGTCCACCTGTTCCCCAGCCACCATTCCGAAAGTGAAACACGGCGACGGCATCGCGCAACAGCCCAACGGCTTCGACGTCTTCCATGTCACCACCTTCAATTGCTTCGAAGCTAATGTTGATGGAAACGAAAGCGGTCAACAGTCCAGAATCGACGGCTCGCCCGAAGGTGACGTCGGAATTCCAATCGCAATTCGTCCAACGCAGCCCGCGCGGCTTTCCGGCGGCTCGCGCTAAGTCAAGAAACTTAGCTTCGAGTTGCTCGCGTTGAACCTTGAATAGATCGACAGCATGATCGGTTTCGGACTGCAGAGTCCAACGTTGGATGGGCTTCCAAAGAAGCGCGACGATTAAGATCAAAGCGACGCCAATAACAATGGCAAGTGTACCGGGGGTGAGGATCATGGTTGGATTTCAAATTGTAGATTTGAGATTCGATATTACGGGCTACCCGCGGGCATACGGCCCGGTTGCTGATCCCACCAAGTCAGCAAACCCCTCTTGAACGCATTGCTGCACAGTCTCGGCTGCTTGCAAAACTTGATCGCGGTCAACATCCAAGTGAGTGCATGCACGCAAACGGTACTGACCAGCGGCACCAATCTTGACACCGTTTTCTCTCAATTTCGTAGAAAGCTGCGTCGCATCTCCCAATTGTGGGTCGACTTCGAAGAAGACCAGATTCGTCTCGACCTCGTCAACATCGATTTGAATGCCGTCGATCCCAGAGATTGCTTCGGCGAACGCTTTCGCGTTTTGGTGGTCAACTTCCATCCGCTCAATATTGTTCTCCAAAGCGTAAACAGCCGCCCCAGCAACAACACCCGCTTGACGAAGCGCCCCACCGAACAGTTTTCGGATACGCCGAGCTTTCCTGATATCCTCGCCCGAACCGACCAAGATCGATCCCATTGGACAGCCCAGTCCCTTCGAGAAACAGATCGAGATCGTATCAACGTGCTGTGCGAACTCGGCGGGCGAGTACCCCGTTGCCACCAACGCGTTGAACAATCGAGCCCCGTCGACGTGGACTTTCAAACCATTGTCATGAGCCCAACCGCAAACTCGCTCGACTTGCTCTATTGGATAGGCGCGGCCACCGCCAGAGTTCGTCGTATTCTCTAAACAGAGCAATCGAGTAATACACAAGTGCTGATTATCGGCTCGAATCATGCCCTCGAGTTGCTCGATATCCAACATGCCGTTGTGCCCGGGAATTTGTCGGCATGTCACACCGCTGAGTGCTGCTGGACCACCGGCTTCGAAGTTGGCAATGTGTCCACGAGTCTCAATCAGCAGTTCGTCACCAGGATTGCAGTGCGTCTTAACACCCATCTGATTCGACTGCGTGCCCGAACAAGCGAACACAGCCGCTTCCTTGCCAAGCATTTCGCAGGCCATCGCTTCCAGTCGATTGACCGTGGGGTCCAAAGCGCTCATGTCATCGCCGATCTCGGCACTGACCATCGCCTCGTACATCCCCGGCGTCGGCCGAGTCACCGTGTCACTAAACATATCGATCATGATCGGCATGTTCTCCATTACCTTTCGCAGAGAGTGCATGATTCGTCAGCAGTCCACTCTAATGAGGTAGCGTCACGGCTTCAATGATCGGGTTGAGTGCGTTCGCAAGAATAGAAACGCAGAGTCGCGATTCTCTGCGTCTCTACGTTTCTATTCTTTCCTAAACAGATCCTATTGGATTCTTGTGAAATTCTCGCCATGTTATACTGTAATCTGCCTCGCAAGCTCTCCCATACAATTGATCGACAAGGAATCTGCCATGCAAACTTTCGCCCGACGTCTTCTTATACCGGCCGCATTCAGTGTTTTGCTCACGGCAGCTGTTGCTGCTGCAGGTCCCAAGTATCAATTTCAATCAGGCCAATCGTTGGCCTATCAGATTCAGGTCGAGATTGATCGCGAGGGATACCTTGAGATCATGAAGGGCGCAACACACTACACCATCAAGTCGAGCAATGCGGACGCGACCGAGATGGGCTTTTCCGGTGGGTTGTCGAAGTCGATCAAGTCCAAGCCTGGTGTCATCGTGCGTCGGCGTCGACCGCTGGGACCATCATCAGCATTCTCGCCGTTTACGGGATTGCGCTCGACAAAGAGTGTGATCAAAGTCTCACCAACGGGTGAAGCCGTCAGTATGACTTCCACGTCGCAGTTGCCGTTCTTGCTAGGCAATTTGTCACAACTGCCGTTCGTCAGATTACCGACCAAAGAACAGCGAACATGGGAACTAAAACGGAATATCAGCATCGCCGAGTACTCTGGTCGCTTTCCGACTCTCCGACCAATCGGTGGCAGCGGCAGCAAGAACATCAGTCAAGCCGAGCAAACCACCACATACACGATCAAGGAGTCCACAGACGACAAGATCACGATTGAGAAGACTTTTAAAATGGCGACTTCGGAAACCGTTGACGGAAAACCGAAGTTCGAGATCAACGGAAGCGGTACGATCGACTTCGATCCTGCTTCCGGAATCGTCCGCGAGGTCAATTTTGAAGAAAAACTGATTTCTCGCGATGGCAAGAACACCTCCGAAGTGCCCTTAAAGCTGACGATCAAGGCGCTAAGCAAAGAACAAATCGCCGAATTGGAAAAGCAGCGAGCCGAGGCAATGGCACGATTGAAGGAAGCCGAGGCAAAACGCAAAGCTAATGCTGCCAAGCCGCTTACTGCTGATGAAAAGGCGACCATCCTAAAGCAGCTCAAAGCCGACGATTTCCGCGAGGTTTTCAAAGGCTTGCGGGCACTGCAATCTCGAAACCCGCAGAAGCATGACGAGGAAATCGTCGCTCAACTGACGACCCTTAAAAGCCACAGCAAGCGAGCCGTCAGTGGCATGGCAACCCGCGTGCTGAAGAAGTGGTCGGTGAAGCCAAAGTCCGAGGAAAAAGAGTAAAGGAAGCTTCGCAACAGCTCACAACTCGCCCCACACAACCGTTGCTTTCCCTGAAACCGCTAAAGTCGGCAAAGTCAACCAGTCGACAACAAGAGTTGGGGGGCCAGTCCGTCTCCGCCGAGGGCATTTTGTACCCGCTCGCCCTGCGGCAGTTGGATGGTTCGATAGTTTTGCAGTCATAGTTTCGAATCGCTGTAACTTGCTGCAATTTCGAACCTTGCCGATGCGCGGAACTTTGTCGGACGATCGACCCAGTTTGTGAAACAGGCAATTTGATGCGAAATCACGCGTCATTACAGGCGACCTTTGCGGTTGGAGTCTGCCTTGGTCTTGTGCTGGTATCGGGATGCAACCGAACCTATTACCGAGAACAAGCTGACTGGGAAGCCGCTCAACTGGTCGAAGAAAAGTCGAGCGACCTGGGTTGGGAGCTGGACGAATTCAGCATCGATGTCGACGGTCGCAGTCGATATTACGACCCTTATGATCCCGATCGGCCACCGATGCCGCCGGATGACCCTACGTCCCATCAATTGATGCATCACATCGACGACAAGAAGGTCTGGGATCGCTGGCATGAGAACGGTGACATCGAGGAGCTCGAAAGCCCGTATTGGCGCGAATCCCTCAACGAATACGTCGAACTAAATTCAGAAGGCGAAGTTGAACTCAATGTCAATTCCGCCGTCACGTTGGGTCTGGTTCACGCGCCGTTTTATCAACGACAAGTCGAAACGCTCTACTTGAGCGCCCTTGACGTCAGCACGGAACGATTTCGATACGACGTGCAGTTCTTCGGTGGCACGGGTATGAACTCGTCGAACTTGGGCGATCAAGTCGGCGACTCGAACCAAATTTCGATCGACAATAACTTCTCGGCATCACGACGGTTTGCCACGGCCGGTCAATTACTGGCAGGCTTCGCCAATTCGTTTGTCTTTGAATTCAACGGCACGGATACTGAATTCGCATCCTCGCTATTCAACTTTAGCTTCGTGCAGCCACTGTTGCGTTTCGGCGGCAAGGCTCGCGAGCTGGAACGTTTGACGGTTGCTGAACGAACACTGTTAGCAAACTTGCGAGCATACGAACGCTATCGTCAAGGCTTCTACACGCTTGTCAGCATTGGTGACTTGGGTGTTTCCGGGCCCAATCGTCGTGGTGGCTTTTTTGGGAGCACGGGACTTGGTGGTTTCACCGGTCAAGGAACGGGCGGCTTCGGTGGTCTCGGCGATGCCACAGGATTCGGCCGTGGCGGCGGTGGTGGTGGCGGCGGCAATGGTGGCGGTGGCGTCGGTTCAGGTTTTGCCGGCGGCGGTGCCGGGCAAGTCGGCCGTTTCATCGGCTTGCTTCAGCAGCTGCAACAGATTCGCAACACTAGAGCCAGTTTGGGAGCACAGGAGCGAACTCTCGCCTTACTCGAAGCCAACTTGGACGCCGGCTTAATCGACATCGCACAAGTGGATCAATTCCGTCAAAGCATCGAGACCGAGCGTGCCAACTTGCTGCAAGCTCAAAACGGTTTAGAGAACTCCATGGAAGGCTTCAAATCGGGCATCATGGGTTTGCCGCCGGATCTCCCGGTGAATCTGGACGATTCGATGATCGAGCCGTTTCAGTTGATTGATCCCGATACGAATGACGTTCAAGACTCCGTTGCCTTGTTCATCGAGAGCTTCGGCAAACTGCCACGGACTCCAGAAGTCGACGACTTGATCGAGTCGTTTGATCGGCTTCCGACTTTGATGATTCGCATCCGCCGCGTCTTTAAGCAAGTCGAAACGGACATCAATCGATTGGAAGCGATTGCCGATTCACGCGAACAATTCATGTCGCCAGGTGAACGCAAGCAATTCATCGAAGATCGCGACAAACTTCAAGAAAGCGCTGCTACTGTCGTCAAAGCGTTTCAAGCCATCATTGAGCATCAAAAGAAGCTGAAAGCAGGTCTTACCAACGACAACCGAAAAGAGACTGCCGATGAATTTGTCGGCCTGTTAACAGACTTAGCCAATGTGACCAGCGAGCTATCGTTGATCCAAGCCAGAACGCGGTTGGAATCCGTGACTCTCGATGCAATTCAACTTTCGCCACAATCCGCCCTAGAGATTGCTCGCGCGAATCGATTGGACTGGATGAACAATCGAGCTTCTCTGGTTGATACTTGGCGACTGATTGAATTCAACGCGAACGCGCTAGAGTCAGGACTGAACATCAACATCGACGGCGACATCGGAACGATCGGCGACAATCCCGCGCGCTTTCGAGCCCCCGCAGGCACGATCGGTGGCGGCATCGAATTTGACGCGCCGCTGACTCGATTGATCGAGCGGAATAACTTCCGACAACAGTTGATCAACTATCAGCAATCTCGACGGCAGCTGATTCAGTTCGAGGATGGCGTCAGTCGAAGTCTTCGAGCATTGCTACGACAGCTGAAGCAGCTCCAAGTCAACTTAGAGATTCAGCGTCGTTCGGTCGCGATCGCCATTCGTCGAGTCGATCAAACTCGCGAAACATTGAACCGTCCAGTTCCGCCCGCCATCGGTGGTGCTCCGCCAGCTCAATTCGGACCGACCGCCGCTCTGAACTTGTTGACGGCCTTGTCGGACCTCAGAAGTTCACAGAACAACTTTATGAGCGTCTGGTTGAACTACTATGCAGCACGAATGCGACTGATGCGTGAACTAGGCATCATGCGTGTCGATGAGAGGGGCATTTGGATCGAAGAGTCACTAGAAAATGCCGTCCGACTCGATGGCGAAGACTATGAATTGCCGCCAGCAATTCCGCCAGAGTTGTTGGAAGCTCCACCAAAACCGAAC
>PBMZ01000217.1 GCA_002722955.1 Planctomycetaceae bacterium
AAGGCGGGTTACTCGACAGGTATGATCGGCAAGTGGCACTTGACTGGTTACAAATATCACCAGGCCGAGCATGAAGTGACGCCACTCGAACACGGTTTCGGATGGAACTTTGGCCGCGAGATCAAAGGCGTTGGCAACGGAGCCAACTTCTGGCCATACGTATTTCGAACGCAACCAATTCGCTGGCTCGACATCCCCAAACAACGGCTCGGAGATGACGAGTACTTGACGGATCGCCTAAACTTGGAAGCCGTCGATTTTGTCGAGCGGAATCGCGATAAGCCGTTCTTTCTTTATCTCAGTCATTACGCGCCGCACACGATCTTGAATGGTCGCCCTGATCTTGTGGCCAAATACCGCAAGAAGCACGAACCCGGCCGCAGCACGCGGACACGTTGCTACTTGTGCGAGGATCACGGTCATCAAGGCGACTCGCTCAATCATTGGGCCGGTGATCACAATCCGCACTTGGCCGCAATGTTGGAAAGTATTGATGACGGCGTCGGCAGCATCCGCGCGAAGTTGAAAGAGCTGGGCTTGCTGGAGAATACGATCTTCATCTTTACCAGCGACAACGGTGGCGAAACCAACGTCACCTCAAACGCCCCGCTGAAGGGTGGAAAGAGTCAGCTTTACGAAGGCGGCATTCGAGTGCCTTTGATCGTTTCTTGGCCGAAAGCCATCGCGACAGGCGTCTCGAACCAAACCACCGCCAACGTGGACTTCTATCCAACGCTGCTCGAGGCCGCGGGTCTCGAGCCCGACCCCAAATACACATTGGACGGAAAATCAACGCTCGAGAATTGGAAAGACGCGCAGACTTTGATCGACCGCGACACGCTGTATTGGCACTATCCGCTCGATCGACCACACTTTCTGGGCGGAGTTTCCTCGGGGGCGATTCGATCCGGCGATTGGAAGTTGATCGAGTACTTCGATTCCGACAAGGTTGAACTCTTCAACGTTGCCAGGGACACGTCAGAAATGAACAACGTCGCCGCGAATCACGCTGACGTTGCCAACAAGCTCAAGGCAAAACTGACCGCTTGGCGAAACAAGGTCAGCGCGCGAATTCCCGCGCCGCCGTTGTTGACGGAGACACGGAGTCTTTACTTCGCTGATCACTTTTCAAGCGGCCGCGCAAGCCAGCGTTGGTTCTTTAACGAAGACTGGTCCGCCAACAACGGCGTGTTGAAGCGAGGTCCTTTCGGTACGGACAGCACGCGAATCTTCCTGAAAGATGCCAAGTACCGCGATGTCTTGATCCGATTCGATTTTCAATTGCAACAATCAAAAGATATTCGCTTGGTCACGGGAGGCGGCGGAGGTTACAACGCGGTGATCCACATTCGGCCAGACCACTTTTATCTGCAAACAGCGCAGGATAAGTCCGGGCCTTACTTCAGCTATCGACACAGCGAGTGCGCATTCGACTTCGACCCAGACCGATGGTACACGATGACCGTTGAGTTCATCGGCGACCAATTGATCGCGCATGTGGATCGCGAGCACTTGGTTTATGCCAAGCATCCGATCTTGGACAAGGAACGCGGGTACTTTGCCTTTCAGGTCGATTCGGCAACCGCGGCGTTCGACAACGTACAAATCCTCAAAGCCGCTAAGCATCGTCAACAGACGGAGAACTTGAAACACATCACTGCCGCGACGAACAAGTTCCCGGTCAAGATGTCGGTGCAGCAACGCTTCGACATTCAAAAAACGAACGCTCACGAATGGCTGTATCAGCGGCACGAAGCGTATCGAGCCTTGGTCAAACGAGTCGATGAACTAGACGAGCAAAAGAAGCGTCTCTTCCCAGAAGTGTTTCGCTCACACAAGGAGTTCCAAAAGAAGATTGGTGCCGAGCGAAAACGACTACACGCCGAAGACATGGAATACAGGAAATTGCTCTTCGCCACATTTCGGGCCAACCGCGCCATTGATTTATATCTGTACGATCAGCAGCCGGGTGTCCGAGAACTCCCCGACAGCCGCCGCAAGAGTGAGCTGGCGCGATTACGAATCAAACACAAACAAGATCAGCAGTACCTGGAACTTGTCAAAGATAAACAGGCGGCACAGCAAGAGCTTGAGTCTCGCTATCCACAACTGTTCCGCAGCAATGAAGAAATCACCAAGTACCGGAAGAAGCAACGAGAGACCGTTAAGGACGATCCCGCTTTCAAGAAGATCGTCGCCGAAAGAGCGGCTGCTTGGCGCGCCCAGCAGGATTACTTGTTCCAGCACGACTCCGAACTTGCAAAACTGCGAGACCAGCTTCAGTAAATCGCAGAGTGTTTGTACTCGTCGCAGCGGAACTCGCCAAGAGTTTCGCCCGTCGAATTGCCGAAAGTCGTGGCGACTTCCGCTACCCCAACGGCTTGAACCGGCTGTGAAAATTTGACAGTTAGGCAAGCTGGATTTAGACTGATAATTACATCAAGAGCTGGGCAGCGAACGAATGTTGTGCTCTGGCTTCGGGTAAGGATGAATCGAATCTTGATCGACCTCGCCTGTTGTCATCTTTTCTTCATTTCGATTTGTCTTTCTGACAAGCATGGGGAGCCGACATGACTTCTGAATTTGCAACCGCGCCGTGCACGCCATCAAGAGAGTCTGAATCAGCGAACATCCGTGGTGTTCGCTGCGATTTGCTCGAGGACTACGTCTGCTTCGAGTACATCTTGCTGGGCGATCTAAGCGACTTGCTCGAAGAGCCCTTTGACGAGGAAACTCGCAAGTGGATGATTGCCGTCTTGGATGCGCTGCTAGATACGCTTCCTCAAGAGCAAGAGCTTAAAGAAAAGGACGGGGGCTACCTGTCTGACGTTCTGGAAACGCAGCCAAACTGGTGGGCCCACGTCGATCAGCTCAGAGCCGAGCACGATGACTTGTTCATGACGCTTAAAGTGCTGCGCTTCGATATCGAGAATAACGACACCGAAAGCCGCGCCGCAACGGAAGCAAGATTGCGTTTACAAGACTGGATGCTCAGCCTTCAAGCACACCATCGCCACGAAACGCGATTAATTCAATCGGCGCTGATCTTCGAAGTCGGCGGCGGCGACTAATCGCTAAATCAACTCACGCATCGGTTCGTGACGATCGACCAAATACTGCGGACGACCTGTCAGATCCGTGACCGTTGTTTGATTCGGGTTGAGTCCCATTTGATGGTAGAGCGTGGCGTGGACCTCGCCAAAGTGAACTGGACGATCAACGGCTTCCGCACCAAGTCGGTCAGTCGAGCCAATGACTTGTCCTGCTGTAATTCCGCCGCCAGCGATCAGTCCACCACCAACTTGCGGCCAGTGGTCTCGACCAGCGTTCTTGTTGATTCGAGGCGTCCGTCCGAACTCGCCCCAAGCGATGACAGCCACGTCATCACCCAAGCCGCGTTCATGCAGATCAGCGATCAACGCAGACAGCCCTTGATCAAACCACGGCAAATGCGTGTTCTTCAACTCGCTGAAGTTGCTCGAGTGGAAGTCCCAGCGGCCGAAGTTCAATGTGACCACGCGAGCTCCCGCTTCGACAAGCCGGCGCGCGGTTAAGAAATGTTCCAAGTTTCGAGGTGCTCCGTCGCCGTAGCGATTCGGATTCCCTTTGCCGTATCGCTGACGCGTCTCTTCACTTTCTTGCGAAAGATCGAAGGCCTCGGCCAAGCGACTTGAGGTCAAGATGCCGAGCGCTTGATCGGTCACAGCATCCAAGCCCTCGTACAGTTTGTACTTATCAACGTGGCCTCGGAATTGATCGAATTGTTTCATCAAACTGGTCCGCTTATTCAAACGATCCACGCTGATTCCACCATTAAGAACCATGTCCTTGGCGGCAGGTCCAGAAGGGCGAAAGGCCGCGTTGGCAATGCCCAGAAAACCAGGAAGTCCCGGCGAGCCATACGGCGGGTGTCCCGCATCCGGTGCCAATCCAATAAACGGCGGCACATCCGGGCGAGTCGGTCCACGCAATTCGGAGACGACCGCTCCCATCGACGGCCAACCACCCTGAGGCTCGTTCACCTTAGGCCGCCCAGTGTAACAAATGTACGAATCGTGAGATCCATTAGGCGAACCGACGACCGACCGTAGCGGGACGCACTTATCCATGATCGACGCGATTCCCGGCATCAGTTCGGAAATCTGAATGCCTGGAACGTTGGTCTCGATGGGATGGAATTCACCGCGAATCTCGCTGGGAGCATCCATCTTCAGATCGTACATGTCTTGATGAGGCGGAGCCCCCACCATGTAAATCATGATGACGGCTTTGTGCGAATTCTTGATTCCCGCTTGGGCCTCGGCTTGCAACAACTGCGGCAAGGTCAGGCCACCCATAGCCAACCCGCCGACTTGCAAGAAATCTCGCCGAGCAATGCCATCACAAAGTTGGTAAGTCTTTTTCTCGGAAAGGTTTAGCATGTTGACCTCTGGATGGTAGCGACATGACTTAGGCTTGTGTGCAAGCATCAATGTATGGACATATCAGTATATCGGCAATGGGATTCCACCGCCATTGAGATTCTCTTGCCAGCAGCATTTTCGGTGTCTCGCAACAACGGTAAAGTAGACAGACGCCGGCTGTTTTATGCGAAATCACTCACATTCGGTTCTGAAGTCTTGGCTCGCAATTGGCCTGATTTGGGTCCTGAACATTTCAGCCAAAGCAGACTTCCCGTCGACGATTCGCCCACTGCTGACCAAATACTGCCAACAGTGTCACGGCGAGGAAGATCAAAGCGCACGCATCCGCTTTGATCAGATTCGAGGCTACCAAGCGAACGACCAACATCTTTGGACGATGGTCCACGAGGCCCTCGTAGATGGCGAGATGCCACCTGAGGACGCGGCGCAGCCGACAGCCACAGAGAAGCAACAGTTACTCCAGTGGATTCGCGAGCAAGTTGCCAACAGTCGCAAGGCCAACTTGGGCTCACACATAAGACTGAATCGGCGTGATTATTCCGCGGCGCTACAAGACCTAACCGGCTTGCCAATTGACTTCGCAGCAGGTTTACCCAGCGATGGCAAGATCGACGGCTTCGATACGGGGACGGCTGGATTGAAAGATGCCGCCGACTCCGTTGCCCAGTATCTTGAGGTCTCGCGACGCGCAGTCGAGAGCATCCGTTTCCTAGAGCCGCCCACAGACCAATCGATTCGTATCGACTTTCGCGAACACAACTTCACCGACTTTCGAAAGTTCGTCGATCAAGGCTGGAAAGATGCTGGCATCTTCACGAAGTCTAAACGGCTTGTTTGCAAGGAAGGCGTTGGTGTCTGCCTGCCGACTCAATGAACGGGCGAACGCGGTAGTTCTTTTCTCGCTGTGCCAGCTCCAGCCGATAAGCGTGCTGCTCTCAAGTTGACCTTACGAGTCTCCGCAAAGCGACCGTTTCCGAATTTGCCGTTGCCGATGTTGTGGGTCAAAGTTGGCGGCAAATACATCGACTACCGATCAATCAGCGAAAAGTCAGAAGTGCTTACTTACGCCGTGCGCATGGAAGACCATTTGATCGACGACGGTGTTATCAAGGTGATGCTGCGAACGTTCGTTGAAATGCCTTATTCAGTCGAAGGCTTTGAAAACGACGATCGCAGTAAGCCGGAAGACAAGATTCCCGGTGGCATTGGTGTCTATCGTCCCAAGTTCGATCGAAAAAAGTTGCGGACTCCCGACTCGCAACCCGTTCCATCGATCGTCATTGAATCGATCGAGATCGACTATGATCACCGCGCCGCTTGGCCACCAGCAAATTGGGATGTCGACGTGGACATCAAAAACGACACTGCGTCCGCGCAGCGGTTACTCGAATCGTGGATCGAGCGAGCTCAGTTCTTTTCACTGTATCGGCAGTTGCGATCACAGGGTGTTGACTTCGATGATGCACTGCGTGCAGCCTTTCAATCGGTGTTGATGAGTGGCCGCTTTCGATACCTGGCATCACCTTTAGACAAAGACTCAAGTGTTGCTCAACATGCGGTGGCTTCACGTTTGAGTTTTATGTTGACCGGTGGACCGCCAGACGAAGAATTACGGAAACTGGCCGCAGCCGAAAAGCTCAAAGATCCACAGGTCCTCGACGCTCAAGTCGACCGCCTGCTCGACGATCCACGAAGCTTGGACTTCTTTCAGCCGTTTGTCGTTCAGTGGTTGAACATGGATCAGCCGATCACTGTCGTCATGAGCCACTTCAAGAAGCAAGACTTTCGATTCGGACGGCATCTGAAAGCTTTTATGAAGGACGAGACGGACTCGTGTTGTCACACAGAGTTTGGGGGGCGAGGCTGGTCCGAATTACAGTGAATACAAGGACTGGTCAAAGAAAACTGGTGCACCAACTCGCGGCGTCCACGATTATCACCACAAGGGTTCCGGCAATCGTGGAGCCGACAATTCGGATACGCGGCTGATTGGACTTCGCGATCGACTGTATTGCGAGTGTCTCGCGCGTTTGATGGACAAGCTAAATTCAATCGAAGCCAGCGAGGGAACGCTCCTGGATCACACCGTTTTGTTGCTCGGCGGTTCACAAATCAGCAGCCATTCAGGCAGCAGCTTTCCACTTCTTCTCGCCGGCGCCAACGGTCTAGGTTTCAAACATGGCCAACACCTGAAGTGGAAGCGCGACGAGAAGTCGGCGTCGGACCTATATCTGACGATCCTAAAGCAACTCGGATGCCCCGTGGATTCGTTCAAGGAGAGTAAGGGAGTTATTTCGGAGTTGCTGGCATGACAAGCCGCCTTTCTCGGCCGATTTGTCAATCAATCTTACTGATGATGCTCACCCCAATCGTCATCTCTGCAGCTGAGCCGTCTTCACGCGTACTAACCGGACATGATCACTGGGTCTTAACGGTCGCGATCAGTCCAGATGGGAACTGGCTACTTTCGGGCGGCGACGATCAAACGCTAAGGCGCTGGAATCTTGACACCGGTAAGGGACGAATACTTAGACGTTGTGGCAGTGCTGTTACCGCCGTCGCTTACAAACCTCACGGAAATCGAATCGCCGTCGGAACATGGAACGGCGAGTTGGAGATTTGCGACGTAAGAACTGGCAAGTCGCTCAAGCGGTTCGCCGGGCCCTCGATATGAGCTTGCGGCGTCATTAAGTGACTCTGAAATCGACCGTGCAATCATCACCGCGAAACGTGCCGAACTGTTGGTAAAGCAGACGCAGACGTCAGAAGCAACGAAGCTGGCAGAAGAAGCGTTCGTTGTCAGTGGTGGCAGAATCCCGGGCAACAGCTTGAGTATACTGTGGGGCTGTGTGAAGGACGGTCTATCGCAGCTAATGCATACCATGCGTCCACAAAAGTACTTGGGACGGATTCATGACTTCAATGGCGTCGACCACTTACTCTTGCGCACGTCCATTATCTTGAGCCTCACTTATCTGTTTTCGAAACCTCGACCGTACTCAATGTGGAACCATCTCTACTCGTTGAACTTTGCCGAGCGTCGTCCGAGAAACTCTGAAGATTTCCAAACGCGTTGCCTTCTTGCGACCACATTCATTGAGGGAAGCAGAAGAAGTCGCGTTGCTCTTCGATCAACGAGCGAAGGCGATCGCTTACTTGCAAGAAAGTATTTCGCCTAGCGAAGAAATCGGCGCGCATTTGCAGCATGCGACATCAAGCGTCCGCCTTTGCAAACTCCGCGTCGAAGACGAAGAAGCCTGTGTCGAGGAGGATCTACGAGCGGCTTGAGTCGATGCAACCGTCGGATGAAACGACTTAGAATCGAGATCACTTATTAACAAAGTCGTCACGATTGAGAAGTGTGTTGGCGACCATCGTCCAAGCGGCCAATTCGGCGGGATTGAGATTCTTGTCTGGTTTGCTGTCGCCAGTTTCGATCAGCTTTTGCGCGGCTTCGCTGTTCTTGCTGAAGACCGCATGCAGCGCATCGCGAAGTTCCAACATGTCGGAGGTGTCGGTTTCGATGGCGGGGCGGCCTAGTGCTCGTTGAAACATCCATTGAGCGCGGGCTTTAGGTTTTTTGGCGGCCTTTATGGTGAGCTGAGCCAGATGCCGAGCTGCCTCGACATACTGCGTATCATTCATCAACACCAGCGCCTGAAGCGGCGTATTCGTCCGTTCGCGCCGAACCGTACATTGCTCGCGCGTCGGAGCATCAAAGGCGGCCATCGATGGCGGGGGAGAAGTTCTCTTCCAAAACGTGTACAAGCTGCGGCGATACAATTTGTCACCCGCGTCCTTTTTAAACACTCGCGTGTTGCTGCCCGTGATGGCCACCACGTTCCACAAGCCGCCAGGTTGGTAAGGCTTGACGCTTGGACCGCCCATATCCTTTCGCAGCAAGCCACTGACTTCGAGCACTTGGTCCCTGAGCATTTCGGCGTCCATGCGATGGCGCGGGCCGCGCGACAGGAATCGGTTGTCCTTGTCGAGCTTCAGCTTCTCAGCGGTTGTCATGCCGCTTTGACGATAGGTGGCCGATGTCAGCATCAAGCGAAGCATGTGGTGCATATTCCAGCCAGATTCGATGAACTCGACGGCAAGCCAATCGAGCAATTCGGGATGCGACGGTCGCTCACCCATCACACCGAAGTCCTCGGATGTCTTTACCAGGCCAACACCGAAAACCGATTGCCACAGGCGATTGACCATGACTCGCGCCGTCAGTGGATGGTCGGGATGCGTTAACCAGCGAGCAAACTCAAGCCGATTCTTCGGCGGTGTGATCTCTGCGTTCTTCTTCCAGTCGTTCCAGTTAAACGACAACGCCGCGGGCACGCTGGGAGAGACCTTTTCCAGTGGCTGGTCGTACTCGCCACGTTGCAAGACCCAGGCTGAAGGTTCGGTGTCGCGTTCTTCACTGACCATAGTCGTCACAGAACGTGAATAGATGTAGTCTCGGCGAAGTTGACTTGTGGCCAGTTGTCCAATTCGCCGGCGAAAGCCAACATCAATGTTTGCGCTATAGAAATTGGTTGCCAGCGCTTTATGCGCAGCGCTGAGATCATTCCAGTCCAAGTCACTCGCCATTAGCGATTTGAGCTGAAACTCGTGGTTCAGCAAGTCAACCTCTTCGTCGGCCAGCCAGCGTCGATAGATTCTCAGATCGCTGAGTCCCGCCGTCGGCAGATTACTGGCAATCTTCAACGGACCTTCAGGCAACTCGACCGCGTCAACGTAAGTTTCCGTGGAATTCCGCAACCGTCCACTGCGGCCAGTGGCCAGAATCGTTACCGAGGAATTCGATTGACCGCCCGAGTAACGGACACACACATGTTGCCAAGCTCGCGGTTTCAGCGCTTCGTCTCCCGGCAAGAGGGCGCGAATTTTCTTGCCCTTCAGATCAAACATTTCGAAGGTCAAAGCACCTTGAGTACTACTGTTAACCTTCCAACCGGCGGTTTTTTTGTCTTTCGTTTACACGGTGTGGTCCAAGACCGTCAGTGATGACAACTGGTCCGGCGTTCGGAACCAAAAGCTGAGTGTGAGTGGCTGGCCGCTATGGATCTTCGGCAACTTGGCCGTCAAGCCGCTCGGTTTGTCGAAGCGGATGCCTCGGTTGCCAGCAGGATGTTTTGTTTCCCAAGCAGCGGTCTCCGGCAAGGTCTCAACTTCACCCTCACCCTTTGTCAACGGGCGATAGAGCAGCAGCTCATCGGACGCGACAGGGTGTGAGATTTCCTTGTCCCGGTTAGGCCACCAATTGGCAATTGCGTCACGTTTGATGTTTTCCTTGGCGACTTGTTCCAGTTGCAGCCGCAACGCGGCTCGTTTTCTTAGTAACGCGTTCCACTCGGGCAGGTCCTCTTTTGATGGCAGTGCCAATGCTGGCGGCGCGTCCTTTTGATTGCCATCCATGGCTGGTTGTGTCGAGTTATTGAAGTACGCACCCAACTGATAGAACTCGCGTTGGCTGATCGGATCGTACTTGTGATCGTGACACACAGCACAGCCGGCCGTCAGGCCAAGGAACACGGTGGCCGTCGTTTCCACTCGATCGACCATGTATCGCACATCCAATTCAGCCGGGATCGCTCCACCTTCTGCCGTTGTGATGTTGCAACGATTGAAACCAGTGGCCACGCGTTGCTGCACGGTGGCTTTGGAAAGCATGTCGCCGCCAATTTGCTCGATCACGAAACGGTCAAAAGGCATGTTCGAGTGAAACGCGTTAACAACCCAATCTCGATATGGCCACATTTCGCGATAGTTGTCGACATGCATACCGTGAGTGTCTCCGTATCGCGCCGCGTCCAGCCAATAGCGGGCTCGATGTTCGGCCGCGTGAGGCGATAGCAGCAGCCTGTTCACGTAGTACTCATACGGAGTATCGTTTGGCGTTTCTCGTTTATCACTGAGCAGCAACTTCAGCATCGGCTCCTCTGGCGGAAGTCCCGTGGCATCGAAAGCGGCTCGCCGAGCCAAACGGTAGCGGTCTTCTTCGGGATTCGGTTTGAGTCCCAATTGCGTCAACTTCTCCAAGACGAAGTAATCAATTGGATTGCGAGGCCAGTCACCGTCGCTTGGCGTTGGCAACTTTGGACGCGTTGGCTTGATGAAGGCCCAGTGAGCCTCCCAGTCCGCGCCGCTCTTGATCCATTCGGTCAAGATTCGTTTTTGCTCGGCCGAGAGCGGTTTGCGTGTGCTTGGCGGAGGCATCACAGCGTCTGGATCATCACTGTTGATTCGCGAGATCAACTCAGACTCGTCCACTTTTCCAGGCGAGATCGCGCCGCTTTCGATTGCGGTCTTGCGCAAATCCAATCGCAAGTCCGCCTTGCGAGATGCCGAATCCGGTCCATGGCAAGAAAAACAGTGCTCGGACAGAATCGGTCGAATCTTGTCATTGAACGACAGTTTCGCGGGCGAGTCGGTTTTGTCTTGAGCCAAACAAGCCGACGAAAAGATCCAGGCCACAGCAGTCAGGCAAGCGATTCGAAGCATGATAAGACGCCATCGAATGAGGAATCGGGACAGAATCAGAAGATCACAGTTTACCAGAATGAATCAGCCACGAGAAATCCGAGTGAACTCTTGAACGCGGGCCGTCAAAGCCGTCTCGGTCGGTAATCGTTCCATCGAGCTGGCGCCATAAAAGCCGTCAATGCTCGAAAGCTGACTCAACATGAACGCGGCATCGTCAGGCATCGCAATCGGTCCGCCATGACAAAGTACGATCACGTCCTCGCGAGTAGTCCGCGCCGCGTCCGCAATGGCCGCCACCTTGAGCACGCAATCCTCAAGTGTTAATGCTGTCTCCGCACCGATCGTTCCACACGTGGTAAGCCCCATGTGAGCAACGATGATGTCGGCCCCCGCTTCGGCCATCGCCTTGGACTCCTCGGGAGTGAACGCGTACGGCGTCGTCAACAAATCCATCTCGCGCGCCGCTGCGATGCACTCAACCTCCAAACCGAAACCCATTCCCGTTTCTTCCAGGTTGGCTCGAAGCGTTCCATCAATCAAACCAACCGTTGGAAAGTTCTGAATGCCGGCGAAGCCAAGCTCCTTGAGTTCCCGCAAAAAGTGATCCCGAATCATGAACGGATCGGTCCCGCAGACTCCAGCCAAGACCGGCGTGTAATCGACCGCGGTAAGGACTTCATACGCCATCTCCTTGACGATTTGATTCGCGTTACCATACGGCATCAATCCAGACAAGGAGCCGCGCCCCGCCATGCGGAAACGACCGGAATTGTAAATCACGATCAAGTCAATGCCGCCAGCTTCCTCGCACTTCGCACTGATTCCTGTTCCCGCACCGCCGCCGATGATCGGTTCGTTACGGGCGATCTTATCTCGAAGGCGAGCCAAAATGGATTCTCGTGATTCAGGCAATTTTGTTCTCCTTAGGTTGTCAGCTTCAGGAATTCCTCGACCAGCGCCGCGGAAAACTCGGGATCGTTGATGTGCTGAGGAACTCGAATTATTTGGACGTCATCGCATTCGGCCAATTCGCTTTCCAGTGTCTCAAACAAAGCGGCGTCAGCTTCCGGATCGAAGAATGACTCGCCTTCGGCATCAAGCATCGAGACTCCGTGTTCGGGAAGTAAGATGGTGGCCGGTGATGACAGGCGTTTCAACTTTCCAGCGATCCATTGGGCGATTTGCACGTTCTCGTCTGGAGTGGTTCGCATCAAGGTCACGTGCTCGTTATGGACGTGCAAGTTTCGATCTTGAAACTGCGGCGGCACGGATTCTTTAGCCCCGAAGTTCACCATATCGACGGCGCCGACACCAAGAACCAGCGGAATCCTGCTTTCCACCAACGTGTCCAATCGATCGGGGCCCGCTGATAAGATGCCTCCAACGATCTCGTCGGCAACCTCGGTGGTCGTTACATCCAAGACACCTTGGATCAATCCTGATCGAACCAAACCTTCCATCGCGCGGCCGCCAGTGCCTGTCGCGTGGAAGACTAAGCAGTCGAATCCTTTAGCTTCCAATGATTCGCGAACAGCCGTCACACAAGGGGTCGTCACGCCGAACATGGTCATGCCCAGGCAAGGTTTCGCCGTCATCACCGGTGGCTCGTGCGAGACCATTCCTGCGATCGCATGAGCCGCATTGGCCAAGACCTTTTGAGACACAACGTTCAATCCAGCTACGTCAACAACGGAATACATCATCGTGATGTCTGAGCAATCGACGTAAGGAGCGACGTTACTACTGGCCATCGTCGACACCATCAGCTTCGGCACTCCGATCGGCAATTGACGCATCGCTGCAGTGACGATGGCCGTTCCACCACTGCCGCCGATTCCAATGACGCCGGCGACATTGCCAGCCGCATTCTCGTTGGTCATGAATCTGCAAAGAGCTTCGCTCATGACAGTCACGGCCTCACCGCGAGCCATCTCTGGTGAAACGGACGCTCCCGCCAACACCTGCTCGCGAGTCACATCAGGCGCGATCGCTGGCACCGCGTTCGTACCCACATCGATGACCTTGACGGTGACACCAGCGCGTCGAAGACAACTTGCCACAAAAGCAATCTCTTCCGCCTTCGTATCCATGGTCGCAATTGCGTAAACAGCCACAAACCTACCCCTGTTTCTTCAATGCTGTCATCGGGCGTTTTGCGATTTTGTCCAAACCCACAATCTCAGCTCGATCACCGGCTTGCTCGACCAACTTGCAAATCAACTTCATGGTTTCGAACTTGGGATCCTCGACCACCATACACGATGGATGGCAAAGAAAATCGAAGACGGCACCGTTCTCGATCGTCCACTCGACGGCCGATTCTACGGCCTTCAGAAAGTAGCTTAGCTTCCAGTACTTTGACCGAAACGCACCAACGTCGCTGATCGGACTCATCGGGATTTCGATTAGTCCCGTTGGATATCGAAACGGTTGAGCTTCCGCTTGAGCCCTGACAATGTCCTGGTAGATAGCCTCAGAAGGCTGCAGCATCGGTTGCCCCGATTGATGACGAGGGTACTTGCTGCTGGCCCAGGAAAAGCCAAGCTTGAGCAACATCTGTTGCAAGTCCTCGCGGCCAACAAGTCCACCAGAGAATCCGCCCGGTGTCCGAAAGCCGTTGGGCTCGATCCCCACGCGTTCTTTCATCGCCACGCTGGTCAGCCGAATGTTTTCACGAATAACCTCGTGAGCTGTTTTGCCAGCCACAAGCCACGGAGATCGCTGAAAGCGGAACTGCGTCGCTGCGGCCGCTTTTGCCGTCACGTTCACATGATCGTAGGTGTGGTTTCCGATTAGGTGACCGGCCGCCGCGATCGTCTTGATCCAATCGACATTGGCTTGCTCCAGGGTTCGACCGACGCAAAAGAAGTGAATGACTCCGCCGAGTTGTTTGACGACTTCGGCAGCATCAACCGAGTACTGTTTAGTCGGCCCGTCCAAGTTGCCCTTTTGATAATCCCATTCGGTCATGCCGCGTTTGGGGTAGTGCCGGCTCATCTCCAGATCAAACGTGATGGCAATTTGAGCTTTGGGTTTGCGGTCGTCGCCTTGAGACAACGCAGCCGCCGTACCAACGATGGCGGCCGTGCTTGCCCCCAGGAATTCTCGCCGCGAAACGCTCTTGCTGAGATTGCTCATCATCGATTCCGCTTGATTCTATAGTTGTTCCCAGTGTTTCTCGCCAAAACGAAAGTTTGTCGAACGCAAGTTTCGATCGCAAGCCGCTATCGAACCGGGATTGACACGTTTTGACGGAAAAAATACAAGCCGCGTCCACTTCTCTCCTCTCCCATGATCCCACCCTTGTGGCCTTCCACCCTTTTTGAGCCGGCGTTCTGATCGCCTGCACGGTGGAGTCCAGTATCCTCACTCTGAGGAATTCCAATGCGCTACCTTGCCCTACTGCTATCCTTGCTGATGTTGATGGTCGTCGGTTGTGGAGATTCGGACACTGATACTCCTGAGGCAACAGCCGAAACGCCGTCTGACTCGACCGGAGAAAATCCAACATCGCCTGAATCGACGAACCCAGGCAGCGGCGGCACAGCGGCAAGCGGCAAGCTCGCGGAAACGACAAAGCCAATGTTGGATGATGTTGCCGCGTTCATGCAAAAGCGTGACTACAACTCGGCGATCAAGACATTGAACGAAGTCTTGCGAATCGATCCCGAGTGTGCCGAGGCCCATTATAAGCGTGCGGGAATCTTGGCCGACATCGGACAGAACACCCAAGCATTAGGTGCGTTTAACAAAGCCATCTCGCTCGATCCGAAGAACGCCATGATCCGCAACACGCGCGGCTTCTTCTTCTTGACTCGAGGGATGACGGGGCGAGCCTTACAGGACTTCGACGAGGCGATCAAACTGAATCCCAAGTACGTCCAGGCTTACAACAATCGCGGCTTGGCAATGCTCTCGAATGGAAACACGACGGCCGCAATCGCTGACTTCGGCGTCGCCGTCAGGTTCAAGCCGGACTATGTGGATGCCTACAACAATCGAGGCTTCGCGAACTCGAAAGCCGGCAACCACGATCAAGCCATTGCCGATTTTGACAAAGCTTTGAAGATCGACCCCAATTACACAAACGCTTACGTCAACCGAGGCACCGTGCATTACCAAGCGGAGAAATTTCCAAAGGCGATTGCCGACTTCACAGAAGCCATAGCTCGTGACCCGCGCAATGTGCGTTACTATCAATTGAGAATGCAAACTTACCAAAAGCTGACGATGACGGACGAAGCAAAACAGGACGCCAACCAAATCGTTTGGCTGACGAAACTTCAAAAGCTCGACAACGCCGTCGCGGCCGAGCCCAAAAATCCGACGGCGCACATCCAACGAGCCGCTCACTTAATTGAAGGCGGCGACGACAAAATCGCGTTGGCCAGCTTCGAAGCTGCAATCAAAGCCGACCCGCAACACGGCGCGACCTATGAACAACGCGCCCAATACTGGTTCTCGAAGGGCGAGTACGACAAGTGCATCGCGGACTGCGACCAAGCACTCAACGTCGCACCTTCGATCAAAGCCTTTTCGATTCGAGGCGATGCGTGCCTTAAGAAAAACGACTACAGCGGCGCCATCGCCAGCTACACCGAAGCCAAACGATTCGATCCCAACGTGGCAAAAGCCTACTTCTTGCGAGGCCAACAACTGAAGTCCCAAGGCAACATCGAAGCTGCGAACAAAGACTTCGCTCGGGCTTACGACTTGGACCCCACGCTGAAGAAGTAAGCCAACCGTAGGTCGGATTGCCAATCCGACCATCACACGCGCAGATCAAGATGATCCGATATTCAGGACGGATTAGGCAATCCGTCCTACGGTTCGCGTTCACGGTACCCACCACCACCGGGTGTCTTTAGGGTGAGTTCGTCTCCGGCGTTTGCTTCCAAGGCCACTTTGCCGCCAATATTTTCTGGTGTCGACTGGCCAGCGCGGATGAGTGTGTTTTCTCCGATCTTGCCATCACCGCCGCCTCGTAAACCGAAGGGCGCGAAGTCACCTCGGCGTTCGGATAGGATCGAAACCTTGAGCGGTCGCAAAAACTCAATGCGGCGGATGATGCCATCGCCGCCTTGGTGCTTTCCAGGGCCTCCAGAACCACGGCGAATCGAGAACTCGTGGACTCGGACAGGATAGCGACGCTCGATCACTTCGACATCGGTCAGTCGAGTGTTCGTCATGTGGGTGTGAACGGCAGATGCTCCGTCAGAGCTTTCTGTCGCTCCGCTACCGCCGCAGATGGTTTCGTAGTACCCGAACTGCTCGTCGCCAAACGTCAAGTTATTCATGGTCCCTTGACTGGCGGCGGCCACTTCTAACGCACCCAACAGCGTGTCGACGACTCTTGATGATGTCTCGACGTTACCGCCAACGACGGCCGCGCACTGTTCGGCCGATTCGCGCTCCGGCGGATTCAAAAAGCATTCGGGTAGCACGATATCGACGGGCTTCAAGACCCCGCTGTTCAGCGGGATGTCCTCGTCAATCAAACAACGGAATACATACAAGACAGCCGCGCGGAGGATCGCGCTGTTTGCATTCAAGTTGGATTCGATGACCGGTCCCGTCCCGGTAAAGTCGACAACCGCGCGATCGTCTTGGATCTGAATACTGACAACCAACGGCGAGCCGTCATCCAAATGCTCTGTCCGAGTGTACTTGCCATCCGGGATCGCTCGCAGCGCCATCCTCATCTTCTCGGCCGCCGCGTCCTGGATGTGTTGCATGTAAGCTTGCACAACTGGCAGCGAGTAGCGGGCGACCAACTCTCGCAATTGGCCGACTCCGTTGTTGTTGGCGGCGACTTGAGCGGCCACGTCGACCAAGTTGTCGGCAACGGAACGCGTCGGGTATTTGCCAGAGAGCAAGAGTTCTCGGAACGCTGCCTCTCGCGAGTCACCACCATCGACCAGTTTGAAGTTACGGATCAAGACACCTTCTTCGGCCAAGTTCTTCGAGAACGGTGGCACACTTCCGGGGACGATACCGCCAACTTCTGCATGGTGCGCACGGCTGGCCGTGAAAAACAACAACTCGCCCGATTCCGTGTTGTGAACCGGTGTGACGACCGTGATGTCCGGCAAGTGCGAACCGCCTCGGTATGGGTCGTTAGTAACAAAAACATCGCCGGCAGAAATCTCCGGATTGTCGCTAATGACGCGTTTCACCGTTTCGCTCATCGCCCCTAAGTGAACGGGAATATGAGGAGCGTTGACGACTAGATCACCGACCGGATCGAAGATCGCACAGCTAAAATCGAGTCGCTCTTTCACGTTGGTCGACACCGAAGTCTGCTGCAACGTGATTCCCATTTGCTCGGCGATGGAAGCGAACAGGTTGTTGAAGATCTCGAGTTGCACGGGATCGACGCTGGTATCAGCGCTCAGATTCTGTGACCCCTCGCCTCTCACATCCCGCCGAATGTGAACTTCTTGACGTTCCGCGATGTTCGCGACGAATTCTGGCTCGACCAATACGGTGGAAGTTGGTTCGCAGATGATGGCGGGACCGTGGATTTCGTCGCCGGGTTGAAGTTGGCAGCGGTCGAAAACGGACGTGTCGTGCTCGACGCCATCGAACCAGGTCTTTGTTGTTTCGGCCGGATCGGGTTGCCGATGATTCAGCGGACGGCGATCGTCGGGCGGGTCCATGGTAACACCAATCACCTCGACACGCGCAACGGTGATTTCGATGTCACGACCTGAATGACGATACCCATAAAGTTGTTCGTGCAATTCTTCGTAACGCGCCGCGTAGTCGCCGTCGTCCGGACGAACCACATTGATGGTCGACTCGACCCCTTTATAACGCATGTCTAACGAGTAAACCGTTGGCCGCAATCGCTCTTCGAGCACACCTTCACTCAACACTTCGGATTTGGCGGTTGTTTCGAGCGTCGCGAACGTTGCTTCAAGTTCGTTTAACGTTTCCTCGCAATACGGCTTCAACACGGACTGTTCTTGGTGTCGCCTGACGTCGGCCAGTCCAATTCCGTAAGCACTCAAGATTCCCGCGAACGGGTGCAACAGAATGTCGTTCGCTCCCAACAGCCGCGCGATCGCACAAGCGTGCTGAGCCCCCGCACCGCCAAAGGTGACCAGTGCGTAATCTGCCGGGTCATAGCCTTTGGCAACGGAGATCTTGCGAATCGCCCGAACCATGTTGGCGTTGGCAATTCGGCAGAAGCCGTCCGCCAACTCCATCGGCGTGTAACTTTTTCCCAACGGCGAGTTAGCGATTTCCTCGCAAAGCTGAGCCAATCGGGATTCGACGGCTTCACGGTCCAACGGGAAGGGGAAGCGTTCGGGAAGTAGCCTTCCCAGGTAAAGGTTGATGTCCGTCACGGTAAGTGGTCCGCCGCGACCGTAACATGCGGGTCCGGGATCAGCACCGGCGCTTTGTGGTCCGACGTGAAGTTTGACTCCATCAAATCCGCAGATGCTACCGCCGCCAGCAGCGACAGTCTCGACGGCCAGCATCGGAGCAACGATTCTCACGCCCGCCTTTTGTGTCTCGAATTCCAGCTCGTAACTTCCGTCATAGCGCGAGACATCCGTGCTGGTGCCTCCCATGTCGAAGCCAATCGACTTGGGGAAACCCGCCTTTTCGGCCACACGCGAGAATCCAATCACGCCACCAGCCGGTCCCGACAAGATGCTGTCTTTGCCAACAAATCGATTGGCGTCGACCAAGCCGCCAGCGGACGTCATCATTCGCAATTGGCTGGAACCCAAAGCCCGACGCATGCCGCCAACGTACTCGCGTAGGATCGGATTCAAATACGCATCCATGACGGTGGTGTCACCGCGCGAAACAATTTTGATGAGCGGTGAGAGCTTGCTGGATGTACTGATCTCGTCAAAACCAACTTCGCGCGCGAGCCGCTCGACCTGCGCCTCATGATCCGGGTTGGCAAACGAGTGCAGTAGGCAGATGGCAATGGACTCGACATCGGTTTGTTTGAGAGATTCGAAAGCGGCGCGGACTTCGGATTCATCGGGAGTTTTCAGGACACGTCCTTCGGCATCAATCCGCTCGTCGATTTCGATCACGTTGGAGAAGATCGGTTCTGGCTTCTTGATTTCCAAGTCAAACAGCCGCGGGCGATCTTGATTCCCGATCAAGAGTACGTCGGCGAACCCGTTTGTCGTCACGAATGCGGTCTTCGCCCCATTGCGAGTTAACAACGCGTTCGTGCCGCGCGTTGTCCCCAGCCGCACGTCAACTGGCGGAATGACTGCACTCAGTCCCAAGTGCAGCAAGTAGCGGATCGCCAAGATCGGCGCTTCGATGTCCGCCGTCAATTCGTAAGCCAGCTCATCGCCCAACTCATTGGCAAGCGGCTCGGCCAGGGTAATCGTACCGGTGCTGGCATCGAAGTTGGTCACTGTTGACGACGCAACAACATCGCCATCCGTGTTCAGCAAACGGCAATCGAAATCGACCCAGAAGCCTGGAGGGTTGTCGACTCGCAGTAAGTCGATCAGTTCGAATCGATCCCGCGCAACTTGACCTTTGCCTTTGGTAATACCGCTGCTGAGCACTTTGAGCTGCCGCAATTCGCCGTGCGGATCCCGCGCAATGCAATCGGTAAACGTGCCGCCGACATCAATCCAAAATTCCCACGATTTCATGCTGCTGGTGTCTTATCGTTGTGGTTGCTGTACCAACCGATAGATTAGCAGCATCGTGACATCAAGGCGATTCACCAGGCTCAAACAGTGCGAGCATGGCGCTCGCGGGCATGACAGATTCCGGCGACTGTGGTGTTTCCTTCAGGCTCTTGGACGCAGAAGTCGTCGTACTCGCCCATGGCAACGGAAGAGCTTGTCCATCCAATCACGGATTGATAGAAGTCTCGAACTTCTTCGGCGTTAGGGACCGTCAAATCCGTCCACATGATTGAGCCTACGGGACTTTGCTTGTCGGACGGATCCAACAACGGAACTCACCAGCATCATGCTGCTGGCTAGCGAGGCTCATCACTCGGAGAGTGATGGCTACTTTGGCCTAAACGAGCAACTCGTTCACAACATCGCCGGTCGGTACGAGCCGATGCGGCCGTTCGAGCTTGTCGTAAATCTCGCTGTCGTGTCGGATTCCCATGCAGTGATAGAGGGTCGAAATGATGTCGCCCGGAATCAGTGGATTGCTGTCTGGGTAGGCACCGATGTTATCGCTTGTGCCGTAGATCAAACCTTGATGAAATCCACCGCCAACCATCATTAGGCTGTAGCAGAAATTCCAATGGTCGCGGCCGGCCTTGGCGTTGATCTTTGGTGTGCGACCAAAATCGCCCAGGATGGCAATCAAGGTTCGGTCAATCATTCCTCGTTCGGCCAAATCCTGAATCAGGCTGCTCGAGGCTGCGTCGAATTGAGGCAGCAGCGTGCTGCGAAGCTTGGAGAAGTTGCCGGTGTGAGTATCCCAAGTCGCGTTGGCATCAGGCGCCCACGAAATCGTCACCGTGCGTGTGCCAGCTTCGATCAAGCGGCGAGCCAGCAGCGTGCTTTGTCCGTAAATGTTGCGGCCGTAAGAATCGCGTACCTTGGCCGATTCTTGATCCAGTCGAAACGCGTTTTGGGTGGCTTCCGACGTTAACAGGTCGAGGGCACGCTGCTGAAAACCACTCATCTCACCCGCGTAAGAAACCCCGTTGCCTTCATTCAATCCGCTGTTCAACACTCCGAACAATTCGCGCCGCGCCGTCAGCCGGCTACTTGTGACATCGTCCTGGCGAGTCAGCTCGGGGATCTTGAAATTGTCGGCATTGGGATCTCGCAGCACGAACAGGGGGTCCTTGGATTGTCCTAAGAAACCTCCGAAGAAGCCGGGTTGTGGCGGGCCGCCTCTGCCTTCTTGCGTCTTATAGGGCAAGTGGACTTGCGGGACGATCGAACGATCCGGTGGCCGCTGCATCGAGATTACGGCACCCGGTGTTGGGTTGTCATCCGGCTTCGCGCCGCCTCCCAGTTCTCCACGATCATGCCCCGTCAGCGAAGCATAAACGGCTGCCGCATGAGCGTTGTTGACGCTGTGATGCATCGAACGCACGACCGTCGAGCGGTGCATGTGCTGAGCCAGTCGCGGAAGCAGCTCGCCCACTTGATAGCCCGGAATGGAACTGGCGATCGGTTTGAACTCGCCGCGGATGCCGTCGCTTGCCTCGGGCTTCATATCCCACATGTCGTGATGTGGAGGGCCCCCGTTGAGGAAGATCACGATGCAATGATCGGCGCGGGGCTTGAGTCCTGATCGGCGACCTGCGGTCTCGGCAGCCAACAGGCCGGGCAGGGAGAGTCCCATTCCCAGCGTTCCCACTTTGAGAACGTCACGTCGAGTGACTCGCTTTTGGTGTTGAGTCGCCATGAAAAACTGCTCGCTTGTATTGAAAGGGCCGCAAGGATCTCACCATGGTAACCCGACGCGTG
>PBMZ01000218.1 GCA_002722955.1 Planctomycetaceae bacterium
TGCACGTCGGGCGGGGAGATCCAGCAAAACGACCATATCTGGTCGCGGCAGCTCGTACGTGCCATATTCTAGTTCTTCGATCCAATTGACTAGTGCCGATCGTTCGTCTCCCGTCAGCTTTGATGCTTGGTGAGCAATGTTCGAGGGGACATAGCGATCGCAAATCAGCACATCGGCTGCATTCAAGGCATCGGCAATGACGGCTCGCGATTCAAAACGGTCTCCAGCGTAGAGCAGGGCCGCCAATTGCGGGTGGACTTCACTGAGTGCTCCGAATCGGCCGTTCAGAAAGTCACCGATGGCTTTGCCAAAGCGAGTGTCATCGTAGCGAGGAAAACTGAGGAGCTTGGCGGTCTTGCCGCTATCGCAAACTCGATCGAAGAGCCGCTGAGCTTGCGTGCCCTTGCCTGAACCGTCGATTCCTTCGACAACGATATGCAAAGCCAACGGATCTAATCCTTCAGAAAGGCAACAGCCTCTGACTCGACCGAACTGACATTGAAGTAAGTCAGTAGCTTGCTGGTTGACATTAAGTCTTCAACCGTCGGTTGCAATTCGCAAATCACCATGCGGCCATCGTTGCGATGCAGGCGTCGGTGCAAGGTGATCAGTTTGCCCAGTACGGAACTGGTCAAATAGTTGACGGTGGCCAGATTGATGACCATCTTGCGGCAGTGGTAATTCTGAACCAACGAGAACAGCTCTTCGCCAAGCATCTCGATGTTCTCTTCATCGTTCAGCCGTGGCACATCGAAGCGCACGATGATGACATCGCTGTCGTCGGCCAGGTTGAAAAACGTCGAACGCAGGTCAGGTATGGGCATGAACGGTCCCTTTTATGGAATCCACAACTATTTCCAGTTTCATTTGTCCAGCCGATGCTGTCAAGAAACGCGCGGCCTCAAACTCAGAACTCGTTGTGATTCTTTTGACTCGACCTGAACACTTTGCCCTATCTTCGCGCTGTCGTATCGAAAAATGTGAGGCGAGGGATGCTCACACGTCTTTGTCGATGATATGACTGCCAGTACGTGTGAGCGTCCTTCGCCTACGCGTTTTGATGTTGCGCGTTTTGTTGCCGTTGATGGCCTCAGAAACTCGAGATGATCGTTGCGGAATTGTCTCGGAAATGATAACACGCAATATCAAAACTCACATTCGGTCGGCTTCAGTGCAGCGTGTAGACTCGTTAAGCTATACAATCGACGTGAATCCCCAACTCACCTCTTGTCCGGATACTGAAATGCCTCGCATTTTAGTGGTTGAAGACAGTCCGACTCAGCAACAGATATTCCGCTTCACTTTCGAGGAAGCTGGTTTAGATGTCGATGCTGTCAGCGACGGTGAATCCGCGCTCGACTTGCTCTCAGACCGGTCACCTTATCAAGCCGTGATCTCTGACATCACTTTGCCAGGTATGGATGGCATTGAATTCTGCCGCAAGCTGAAGGCCACCCCCACGCACTCGGCCACACCAGTGCTTATGCTGACCTCGTCTGGTAATCCTCATCTGGTCTTACAAGCCCTACAGGCTGGTGCGGATGGTTACATCTCGAAAGAACGAGCGACCGAGGAACTGATCGAGCGAACACAAAAGCTGATTCAGCAAGGTGCCTGGCAACGCCCTGACACCTCGCAAGTCATCGATTTTCGCGGCCAAGAATTCCGGCTGGCTGCCTCGAACGAACAAATGATCGACATCGTGTTGTCGGCACTTGAGGACATGAGTGCTCTGAGCGATCGGTACGCTTCCTTGAATCAGCAACTCGAGGCTGAACTCGAAAATCGCCACACGGTTGAGAAAGAACTTCGAGATTCGGAAGCAGTTTACGAGTCGCTGGTCAATACAGTTCCCGTCAGTCTGTTTCGCAAGGATGCGGAATGTCGTTTCGTCTTCGCGAACAAGCCATTTTGCGAAGAACTCGGGTACGACGAAGACCAACTGATCGGAAAGACCGACTTTGATTTCTTTCCGAAAGAGTTGGCTGAAAAGTATGTGGCCAACGACCGTGAAGTGATGGACTCACGGCGTGTTTTTGAGGACGTCGAAGCCCATACGACGCCAGACGGCGAAGAATTATTTGTCCACGTCTTGAAGACCCCCGTAATCGACTCCGTGGGCAACGTGGCGGGAGTCCAGGTTGTCTTTTGGGATGTTACAGCTCGCAAGAGAGCTGAACAGGAATTGCAAGTCGCGAAGGAAGCAGCTGAATCAGCGAATCGTGCCAAGAGCGACTTTCTTGCCAATATGAGCCACGAGATTCGGACTCCGATGAACGCCATCATTGGTATGACGGGTATTGTTCTGGACTCGATACTGCAACCCGATCAGCGCGAGCACCTTGAGCTTGTTCAAGATTCTGCCGAATCGCTACTGGGACTGATCAACGACATTCTCGACTTTTCCAAGATTGAGGCTGGCAAGCTCGAACTCGACAAGACTCCGTTCTCGATACGCGAACGCTTGGGTGACACTCTAAAGTCGCTAGCCTTGCGAGCTCACGAAAAGGACCTAGAGCTGGCTTGCCGAATCGCTACCGATGTGCCGCATGTCTTGGTCGGGGACGGCAACCGCCTGAGACAAACCATCGTGAACTTGGTTGGCAATGCCATCAAGTTTACGGAAAGCGGTGAGGTCGTTTTAGAGGCAACCGTTGCCGAGCGCCGCGAGAATGATGTCGTCATCCGATTCTCGGTGCGCGATACTGGAATTGGTATTCCTGAAGAGAAAATTGCACAGGTCTTCGACCCCTTTGAACAAGCCGACTCCTCGACGACTCGACGTTTTGGTGGAACGGGTTTGGGCTTAGCGATTGTCGTGCGACTTGTTGAGTTGATGGGAGGTAAGCTAGCCGCAAAAAGCACTGAAAACGTTGGCAGCACATTCTCGTTTACGTGCAACTTTCGAGTCAGCGACGAAGTACCCGCCGAGGAGAATGTTCAATTGGCCGAGGTCACTGGCTTGCAAGTCATGGTCGTCGATGACAATGAAACCAATCGGCAAATCTTCGAAGAGATGTTGTCTGGTTGGGGCATTGTCCCAATCGTAGCAGCAAGTGCCGACGAAGCTCTGGATGTGCTCGAGAAGGTGGTTAGCGAAAACTCACTACCAGCAATTATGCTGAGTGACGTCAACATGCCAGGAACAGATGGTTTCCGTTTGGTCGAGAAATTGCGAGACCATGATCAACTGAAGAATCTGCCCGTCGTCTTGTTGACGTCAGCGGATCGGCACGGAGACATCGCTCGTTGCCACGAGCTTGGCATTTCGCAATACATGACCAAGCCGGTAAAGCAGTCCGAGCTTCTCAGAACGATTCAATCGGTTGCCGGTGTCCTGCATGAGACGCTGGATGTCGACCTGCCACAGATCGTTCCGACTCGACCTTTGAAGATTTTGCTTGTCGAGGACAGCCAAACAAACCAAAAGCTCGCCTTGGCAATACTTGGCAAACAAAATCACTCGATCACGGTGGCTGAAAATGGAGTGATCGCGGTTGAACGCGTCCGCGAGGAGCCCTTTGACTTAGTCTTGATGGATATTCAAATGCCAGAGATGGATGGGTTCGAGGCCACGAAGTCGATCCGCGAATTTGAAGCAGCCATCGGCCGTCACACCCCAATCATCGCAATGACCGCTCATGCAATGAAGGGCGATCGCGAGCGATGTCTGGAATTGGGAATGGATGGATATGTCTCAAAACCCATCCGACTTCGCGCGCTAAACGAAGCGTTGTCTGATATCGCTGGCTTGCTTCCGCACTCAGCGCCACTGGCAATGGACGAAAACGGCTTGCCAAAGTCCGAGATAATCGATTGGCAAGCTGCGTACACGACGGTCCAAGAAGACATGGAACTGTTATTGATCGTCATCGACGCAATTCTACAAGAGTGCCCCGAGCTGCTGGTTCAGCTTGACGAGGCCATCAACAACCATGATTACGCCGTTGTGCAAAGAGCGGCTCACACGATCAAGGGCACCATGCGAGCCTGCGATGCTCGCTCGGTGATCGAGCCTGCGGCGGAGATCGAGGAAATGGGCCGACGCGAAGAACTCGAGGGAGCGAATCATTTGATCGCGAAGCTGAAGTCCGCTGCCGAATCGGTTATGCTGGAATTGCGAGCTTTCGCCGATCGCGCAGCTACCAGCTGATGCTCTGGCGCATGGAATCGTACGGTCAGCGCATCCGTAGGAAACGTTTATGTCAACCATTCTTGTAGTCGATGATCTTCTAGCGGACCGCCGAATTGCGGGCGGCCTCTTGGAGAAGTCCACCGACTTTTCAGTAGTCTACGCCGAACACGGCCAAGCCGCTTTAGAGCAAATCGAGGCTCACATTCCTGACCTTGTGGTGACAGATCTCCAAATGCCCGAGATGGATGGCTTGGAGTTGGTCAAAACGGTCAAGGAACAGTATCCCTTGATCCCGACAATCCTGATGACTGCGGCAGGCAGCGAGCAGATTGCCGTCCAGGCTTTGGAAAACGGCGCCGCCAGCTACGTCCCCAAGAAGCATCTCAGCACTGAGTTAATGGACACAGTCCAGCGAGTACTCGCAAGCAAGTCGTCTCAGCTTAGCTTGAAACGATTGCTGAATCGCATTCAAGAGATGAGCTTCGTTCTAGAAAACGACCTTAGTCTGATTTCCGCGTTGGTTTCACACATTCGAGAAACGACTCAGTCGCGGAATTTGTTTGATGAGTCCGATTGTTTGCGAATTGGGACAGCCTTGGATGAAGCCTTGCTGAATTCGTACTACCACGGCAATCTGGAAGTCGATTCGTCATTGAAAGAGTTGGATCACAACGGGTTTCATCGCATGGCCAATGAACGGTTGCAGTCGAAGCCGTATTGTGATCGAAAGATCACGGTGTCCGTTCGATTGAGCGACGAGGAAGTCGTGTTTTCGATCGCCGACGAAGGCCCAGGCTTTGATCCTTCGACGTTGCCTGACCCGACGGATTTAGAATACTTGGAACGCCCATCTGGTCGCGGCCTTTTGTTGATGCGAGCGTTCATGGATTCCGTCGAATACAACCCGAATGGAAACGAAGTCACGATGCTGAAGTATCGGATTTCGAACTCAGTGCTTGATGACGAGTAGCTCCGCATCAAGTCTTCAAATCTGAGATCTCAGATTCAGAATATCCCCACCGCCATCCCTCCGAGACAACCGTGAAGATTGCATACTTAGACTGTTCCATGGGCATCAGTGGCGACATGACACTGGGTGCGTTGATTGATGCTGGCGTTTCCGTCGATGCCATCCGTGAAGCAATCGACTCGCTGGGGCTTGAGGGTGTCGAGTTAAAGACTCAGACCGTCATCAAGGGCGGCTTCCGCTCGACTTATGTGACTGTTGAGCATCCCGAACAACACGCTCATCGCCACCTGGGCGACATACAACAGCTCATCGATGGCGCCAGCGCTTTAACCGATCGGCAACGTGCTCTGGCAACACGTATCTTTGCGGCGGTCGCCAACGCTGAAGCCACCGTTCACGGGTCGACGATTGACAAGGTCCATTTTCATGAAGTTGGTGCCATCGACTCGATCGTCGACATTGTTGGCGCCGCTATCGGATTCGACTTGCTGGACGCAGACCAAATCGTATCAAGCCCAGTCCCGACCGGACGCGGGCAAATCAAAATCGATCACGGGATCTGCACAGTGCCAGCTCCGGGAACAGCCGAGCTGTTGAGGGGGATTCCGCTGAAGGATGTCCCCGTCGAGGCTGAGCTGACGACGCCAACGGGGGCCGCCATATTGAAGACGATGGTTGATCGATTTGCGTCACTTCCCGAACTGTCGATCGAGTCCATCGGTTATGGCGCGGGAACTCGCGATTTTCCCGAACGCGCAAATCTGCTGAGAATCTTTGTTGGCAATTCGATTGTCTCAGCAGAAAGCGACTTTGTCACTTTGTTGGAAACAAACCTCGACGATGTCTCAAGCGAAATTATCGGTTACACGAAGAAACGCTTGTTTGAAGCCGGTGCCCTTGATGTCTTCACGACTCCAATTCAAATGAAAAAAGATCGCCCCGGTGTCATCTTGACCGTGATTTGTAAGCTGCCCGATGCTGAGGCGATGCAATCGATCATCTTCGAGGAATCCAATACGTTTGGCATTCGTCAACACGTCGTACAACGTGCAACTCGCGCTCGACAAACGACGACCGTGCAAACGGCATGGGGCGATGTCACCGGAAAGCTGGGTTGGCGCAACGGAGAACCTGCCGTCTTTACTCCCGAATTCGAAGCCTGCGCAACTCTGGCCGAAAAGCATTCCGTGCCCTTACGAGAAGTCTACCGTGCGGCGGAGAGCAACTTTTATCAATCCATTCCCGCTTCCGCATCGATTCCGCACGGCACCGAACAAGATCATCATGGCCACGACCATGGTCATGACCATAGCCACGATCACTCGCATGATCACGGTCACGATCATGACCACAGCCATGATCACTCGCACGATCATCATCACGGTTAGATGCGAGGGTCGCTCACGATAATGCTTGAGAGAACCTTTCAACTTTCCGCGAATCAATCGACGGTCGGCCGTGAACTTCTTGCCGGACTCATCACCTTCTTGACGATGTCCTACATTTTGTTTGTGCAGCCAGCGGTTTTGAGTACAGACTTTAATGGACAACCAACAGGACTGGATGCGGGAGCCGTCTTGCTGGCTACTTGTGTCGCCTCGGCCTTGGCGACATTAATCATGGGGCTCTACGCCAATTATCCGATCGCGCTCGCACCAGGAATGGGGCAGAACTTCTTTTTCGTCTCGGTCATTATGACCTTGGCGGCGACTGGTATCAGCGAACCATGGCGAGCGGCACTAGGCATCGTTTTCATTGCGGGACTGGCCTTCTTGCTACTTTCGCTGTTGGGAGTACGCGAAGCGATCATCAATGCCATGAGCCCCAGCATGCGTAACAGTATCACTGTGGGGATCGGACTGTTTATTGCGTTTATCGGCCTAAAGAACGGCAACTTTCTGGTCGGCAATCCAGGCACGCTTGTCGCGATGACCACGCAATTGTTGAACTGGCAATGTGGTGTGTTCTGCTGCGGCTTGTTTGTGACCGCCGTCTGCCTGGTCCGAGACATCCGAGGTTCAATGCTTTGGGGAATTCTTGCTGCCACCGTCTTGGCATTTGCTGCGGGGGAAGTATCTACGCCCGATCGTTTTGTCGGCCTGCCTGAAATCAAAACATCGGCGATCTTCAAGTTTGACTTGGCAACGGCTGTTTCCTTGACCTGCGCGCCGTTTATCTTCGTGTTTCTGTATATGGATATGTTCGACACGATTGGAACAGTGATCGGAGTCAGCGAGCAAGTTGGCTTGACCCAAGACGGCAAGCTTCCGCGAGCTCGACAAGCACTGACCGCCGATGCGATCGGGACCGTTGCTGGAGCATGCATGGGAACGAGTACGGTCACTAGTTACATCGAGAGCTCCGCCGGAATTCAGCAAGGCGGCCGCACGGGATTGGCAAGCTGCACAACGGCAGCACTGTTCCTGTTAGCACTACCGATGGCTCCGATGATTGCCGCAATTGGAAGTTACCCGCCGATCACCGCCCCGGCTCTAGTTTTGGTCGGCTCGATGATGGCCCGCAATGTGACCAAGATCGATTGGGAAGACCGCACAGAAGCTATCCCGTCGTTCTTGGTGATCATTGGGATTCCACTTTCGTTTTCGATTGCTGACGGCTTGGCTTTAGGGTTGATCTGCTATCCCATTTTGCGGCTCTTCAAACCTGGCACGCATCGCACTCCGTGGATGATGTATCTCTTAGCCGCCGTGCTCTTGGCCTACTTCGTGTTTGTGCGAGCAAACTCGTAGTGGCTTCAAACGCCAATCGCTGACAACGTCGGCTGGAAGCCACTGCTACAACAAACGTACCCACACAAACGCTACAATCCGCCGACTCAACCGCGTGTTGCCAAAATGCCACAGATTTCACGCATTCTCATAGCGACATGATGCCCTATTGCGACGTACTCTGAATTGAGGCCAATGACTCACCAGTAAGTTTGTCAAGCAAACATTCAGTGAGGAAATCGTCGATGGACGTACTCGTCAGAGAACTTATGACGTGTGATCCGATGACAATCCAAGACTCGATGCCGCTCAAAGTCGCCGCCGAGTTACTTGTGCAAGAGGGCCTCTCTCTTCTCTACGTGGTTGATAAAGACGACCGTTTGGTCGGTGTCGTCAGCGACTACGAGCTGCTGAAAATCGAATTCGCGTACGGCGATCGAAACCAACCCGTGTCGACGGTCATGAGCCGATCGCCACTGACTTTCACGCCAGATGACGGTGCCACCGCCGCTGCATGTATCTTCCGTGACGGTCGCTACACAGAAGGCATTGTTCTGGAAGACGGACATCCCGTCGGCCAAATTCATCGCCGAGACGTTTTACGAATGATGGTGGCGACAAGAACCAACGAAATCGATAACTCACACGATGGTGAAGATTCGGCACGGCCGCAGTTATTGAAGAGTGGGGTTCGACAAGCTACTAAAGTTTGATAACGCAATCGCTGACGTTTGCGGTTAGACACCTAGCCCGTCAGGTCGACGCCCATGTCGGCGAAGAGCCACTTCATGTCGTCCCAGACATACTTTTTCGCGGACTCATTGCGTAACAAGTACGAAGGATGGTAGGTGCAGGAAACCTTGGCTCTTCCATATTTGAAGAACTTGCCACGCATTCGTCCTACGCTGTCAGTCACATCCAAGAGATTCTGTGCGGCAACGCTACCCCAGCAAACAATGTAGTCGGGATCCACGATACGAATCTGTGCATCCAAGTACTCGCGACAATTGGTAGCTTCTTCTGGCGTCGGATTGCGATTCCCGGGTGGACGGCATCGTAAGATGTTGCAAATGTAGATATCGTCGCGAGCCAACTTGCAGGCGCCGATGATCCTGTTGAGCAACTGACCGGCTCGACCAACGAACGGCTCGCCTTGCCGATCTTCATCAGCACCAGGAGCCTCTCCGATAAACATGATCTTGGCTTCGGGATTTCCAACACCAAAAACGGTCTGCCGTCGTGTCGATGCAAGCTGTTGACAACGAGTGCACGCAGAGACTGCTTGCGCAACTTGAGCCAACTGTTCCTGCCTTTGGTCAAGCGGCAAATCTGATGGCTCGCCAGAAGACGGTGGTGCAGCAAACAACGAAGTATTGGCAACCGGCGTTTGCTCCGCTGGCTTTTCCTTCGGTGCGGGAGTGGGTGGAAGTGCAACCGTCATTGTTGCCGCTGACGTCGGTTCGGCCGCGACTGGAACTTCGGCCACCGCCACAACTTCACTCGACGGGATATGCGAGACTCCCGCCAATTGCAGACTTTCCAAGTACTGCTGAAAAGCTCTCGCTGCATCCTGCATGAATCAGACTCCTAGGTCGATCAAGTCTCCTCAACAGATCAGCACTCTGGGAGAAGCCCGGCTTTTTACAAAAGCCGGGCTTCTAAACCACCTACTTCCGTGGACTCTAAGCGACTTCCCAACCGCGACGGTATTCCTTGGTGATGTACTTGTCCGCTTCATGCACGTTGGTCGCTTTGAGGGCTTTGGCGTCCCAGTCGAGACTCTTACCCAAACGATAGGCGACATTACCCAAAAGGACCGATTCCGTTAGTGCACCGGAATAGTCGAAGTTACACGTTGTTGGCGTTCCCTCTTTGCATGCCCTGATCCACTCGGCGTGATGTGGATGCGGTGACAACCGGTTGCGTTCGATCGTCGGTTTGGGAGGCTCGTAACCCTTGAACTTCTCGACGGGGAACAATCGATAGCTGCCGTAGTCGGCGAACATCATGCCTTCGGTTCCGATGAACATGACACCGCTGGACGGGACACGTTGTCCTTCCAACATTTTCGGGATCAAATTGCCATCGTACCAAGTCAAGTTAACCGGACTCATGCCTTCGCGTTCCGGGAACTTGTATCGGACGATCAATCCGAGTGGGCAGGTTTCCGGGTGTACCTCGGGGCCTTCGGCTTCGCAATGCGTCGGATGACGCAGCTTCAACGCCCAGAATGGCAAGTCCATGTAATGGCAAGCCATATCGCCCAACGTACCTTGGCCGAAGTCCCACCATCGTCGCCAGTTTGCGGGATGATATCGACCTGGGAAGAAGGGCCTTTCCGGTGCCGAGCCAAGCCACAGGTCCCAGCTCAACGTTTTCGGCGGCTCCTGGCCACCGGCAGGACGCTCGCCACCGCCCCAGGATTTACCAACCCAAACATGGCAGTCGGTGACATCGCCAATCGCTCCCGACTGAATGATCTCGACGACGCGGCGATAGTTGTCGCCAGCATGGATTTGAGTTCCCAGTTGGGTCGCAACGCCCTTCTTCTTTGCTTCCGTTGCCAACAGGCGAGCTTCGGCGACTGTGTGGCTTAGGGGTTTTTCGCAATAGACATGTTTCCCACCACGAATCGCCATCAACGCCGGAAGCGCATGGTTATGGTCGGCGGTTGCAACGACAACAGCGTCGATGTTGTCCATCTCAGCTTCAAGCATTTCTCGGTAGTCGACGTATTTCTTAGCGTCTTTCGAACGAGCAGCTTCGCGTTCCAAGTAGGTCTGGTCGATGTCGCAGATCGCCACGATGTCTTCGGCTCGAACTCCGGCAACATCGGCGGCGGCTCGATTTGCCGTACCGATACAGGCAACTTGGAGTTTCTCATTTGCTGACCGACTTTGGGCTTTGGCTCCCCCAGTCCAGACCCCCGTCGAGATCGCGGCAGCTCCGGCTGACGTCGCTTTCAGAAAGTCACGGCGTGAAACGTTTGAATGTTTTGACATGATATTGCTTTCCAGGTCTTGAAGGTGGACTGAGGTTTTGGAATTTGGAATTTCAACTCTGGAATTCCAAATCTCAAATCCCCTAACTCGCTTTCAAATCGCGAATCTCTTGTTCTAACTTAGCAATCTCTTGCTCGATGTTCGGAATCTCATCAGGATCGTCAGCTTGTTGCTTGGCTGCGGCTAAGACTTGCCGTAGCTTGTTCAACTTATTACGCGCTGCTTCGAGTTGCTTCTTCTGTTTTTTGTTAAGCCCCATGATGTCCGTTCGTTCGGGAGTTAAAGAATTGCTCGGTGTCAATTACCTTCAATCGTAATGGACACGGCCATCTTGATGCAAACGATGGCTCAAATCGGCAGTCGTTGGTTTCCGGCAAAGAAGCCCGGCTTCTCAAATCCCCGTCGATTTGAATTCGTGGGAACTTTATACTGAGGCCAAGCATCGAAGAAACCAACCGGTGAGTTGGACAAAGGAAATTGAGTGAAAACGCGACCTTGGACTATCGCTGGGCTTCTCGCGGCTGCGACGGCTATTGTTGTGTTCGCAGTGTTACGGCGAACCGACGACTCGGACCAACTACCGGAACGTCCAATCGAAGACCAATTGCCCAAGTTCGTTCAGCGCGAGCAGTTCGTCTCGTCAAACGCTTGCCAAGAATGCCATCCGTCGCAGCATGCAAGTTGGCATCGGACCTTTCATCGATCGATGACTCAAGTCGCTTCGACCGAGTCCGTTGTGGGCGACTTCGACGACGTCCAGCTTGAATCTCGCGGGCGTAGTTATCGTCTTTACAAGAAGGGCGAGGAGTTTTGGGTCAACATGGCTGATCCAGATTGGGAAGCCTCTGCACTCAAGCATGGAGCCGACTTGGCTCAAATCGATGACCCGCCAATCGTTGATCGTCAAATCATCATGACGACGGGCTCTCATCATATGCAGGGTTATTGGATTCGCGGCGACAATGGAAATCAATTACGGCAAGTCCCCTGGTATTTCATCATTGACGAGAATCGCTGGGTGCCTCGCGAAGACGTTTTTATGGAGCCGCCTGGTTCGCCGCGTCATTTTATGGAGTGGAACGATCATTGCATCGTGTGCCATAGCGTTGGCGGCGCTCCTCGTGCTGATCGTCAGGCCAATTACTACGACACGCAAGTCGCAGAGCTTGGCATCGCCTGTGAAGCTTGTCATGGCCCTGGCAAGGAACATGTGCAGTACCAACGTCTTCTGGCCAATGGTGGCTCGGTAGTCGGTTTGAGTGACCCGGTGGTCAACCCGAAGCTTGAGAACTCAAAGATCGCTAGCGAGATTTGCGGGCAATGCCACAGCACCTTCGGGCCTTTCAATGATCGAGGATTCATCGAGAAAGGCTATTCGTATCGCGCCGGCAAGACTCTGAGTGATTCTCATTACATGTTGACCTTTGAAGAAGCTCACTCCGAAGTCGGAAGCAAGCGGCTGCAAAGCTATTATTGGGATGACGGGACATGTCGAGTCGGCGGGCGCGAGTACCTTGGGCTGGTCAAGTCACCGTGTTTTGAGCGCGGACCGATGTCGTGTTTGTCGTGTCATTCGCTTCACGAGAGCGAACCGGACGACTTGCTGACGCCAAGCATGCGAACGGACGATGCTTGTCTTCAGTGCCACAAAGAAATGGCTGACGACCTTGAAGCGCACACGCATCACGCGGCCAATTCCAGCGGCAGCCTTTGCTACAACTGCCACATGCCGCATACGACATACGCACTGCTCAAGGCGATTCGCAGCCATCGGATTGTCACTCCGAACGTCGCGACGAGCGTCGAAAAGGGGCGGCCGAATGCCTGCAACTTGTGTCACTTGGACCAGACCTACGAATGGACAGCAACGAAGCTGAACGAGTGGTATGAAATCCCGGAACCCGAGTTAAACGATGACGAGCGGCAAGTTGCCGCATCGTTGCTTTGGCTGCTCAAAGGAGACCCGGTTCAGCGAATCGTGGCGGCTTGGCACATGGGCTGGAAACCAGCAATCGAAGCCACTGGGAACGATTGGCAACAGCGCTTCTTGGCCGAGCTGCTGACGGATGAGTACTCGACCGTTCGTTATGTTGCTGGCAAGCAAATTGGTCAGTTTGTCGGCGCTAAAGATTGGAAGTACGACTTCGTCGCCTCACCAGCCGAACGCGAGAAGTCTCGTCAACGTGCCATCGAGCTTTGGGGCAAATCGCACGCCTTACCCAATGACAGCCGTAACCAACGGCTCTTGATTAAGTCCAGTCTGAAGGTGGACGAGGAACGCTTGCGAGAATTGAAGGAACAACGCGACACTCGACCGATTACGCTGCCTGAGTAGACTCAAACTAAGCGGACTCAAAAAATTGAATAGCGATTGATGATTTGTGATTTGTGAATTCAGAAGGCAAGAGAAGCTCGTTCATCCCACTTCGAAAATCAAAGATCACCTATCATCAATCGCTATTCAAACTGCGGCATCGAGCGCTTATTTCGCTCCAATACAATACAGGTTATCTTCGCCGCGAATGAACAATTGACCGTCCGAGATCGCGGGTGACGAATACGTGAACTCACCCAGTGGGTTTTCGGCGACGATCTCTCGTTCCTTGCCAGGTCGCACCAACTTCGTCAGGCCATCGTCGGCGACAAAGTAGACTAAACCGTTGGCAGTAATCAGCGACGTGCTGAAATGTCGACCCAAGCGGCCTTGCCAGTAGCGTTCGCCGGTCTTGGCATCAAAACAGTTGGCTGTTCCGCGATCGTCGGCGACCATCAGATAGCCATCCAAGACAACGGGCGAGGGAACGTAGCATTTGGCGTTCTTCGCATGCCAAGCCACGTGAGAGTCGGTGACGTTGCCCTTACCAGTGGGGCGGATTCCCATGACGTGATAGGTTGGAAAACCGGCCGCCATAAAGAACAGATCGCCATCATAAACCATCGACGCAACAAACTGTTCGGTTGCGCCGTCGATTGTCCAGATTTTGGAGCCGTCGGCTGGGTTCAGGCTGATGATGCACTTGCTGCCCGAGAAGACCAATTGGTCGACTCCGTTGATCTTTCGGATCAATGGAGTGACATAGCTGCGGGTCTTGAAGCGTCGGTTGACCCGCCAGATTTCATCGCCGGTATTCTTGTCCAAGGCCACGATGTAAGAGTCGCCATCGTGATCACCGTTGACGATGACCAAATTCTTGTACAGGATCGGATTGCTACAATAACCGTGAGCACTGATGAATTGCCCCGGATTCTTCTTCCACTTCAAATCTCCGTTGAAGTCGTAAGCGGCCACAACCATCTCGCCGGGGAAGATCAAGCGTTTGCTGCCAACATTGGGGGCGGGAATCTCTTTATCGCCAACTTCAAGAAACGAAATGAAAACGGTCTTGCCGTCAGTGGCTGGAGTCGATGACGCGAAACTATTGAGCGAGTGTTTCTTTTCGAGGCGCGCTTTCAACACGGTCTTTGACCAGATTTGCTCGCCGCTGCTTCGGTCGAGGCAAACCAAGACTCGCTCTTGGGACTTCGTCAAACAAGAGGCCACGAAAACGTGGTCTTTCCAAATAATTGGCGACGAATGCCCGATGCCGGGGATTGCTGCTTTCCAGTGAATGTTGTCGCCCGTCGAACCATTCCATTTCGTCGGGACATTCTTCTCCGTACTGCTACCATCGCCACGAGGTCCTCGCCAGCTGGGCCAGTTCTCGGCATGCGCCTGAGCACTTGCAATTAAACAAACAGCCATCAATGCGAGGTGTGCAGCATGTCGTTTCATATTGATTCTCACTTGTGAAAGCTTGTGTATCGATTAGGCCCATAGTAACCCGAAGCGTGAGCGACGGACGCTCACACGCGTAGCAATGATTGTCGAACGCGTGTAGCGTCCCTCGCTCACGCTTCGGGTTACCATGGGTAAGACGCTATTGTGCAGTCATTGTAGAGCTGACCGCATCAACCGTCGAGCCGATCAGGAAAGTCTCTCGCCGTCAACAAACACGGCTTCTACCGAACCGGGAAACGTTGTGCCTTCAAATGGGGACCATGCACACTTTGTTTTGAGATTCTCGCGAACAACCGTGTATGGCTTCGACATGTTCAAGACGGTAAGCGACGCAACGGCTCCGGGTTCGATGTATCCGAAGCGTTTCGGTGCGACAAACGGATTGACGAAGTCACCGGGCTTCTCAGAGACGAAGGTTGCCGCTTGTTCCGGCGTGAAGCCTTGCTCGCCGATCAGCCATGTCACGAATGATCCGTACGTGTCCAAGTGAGGTTGCCCCGAGACACCTGTTGCTTTCTCTTCCAAAGTGTGCGGCGCGTGATCTGTGGCCAAGTAATCAACGATGCCTTCTCGCAAAGCGTCCAGCATTGCCAATCGATCCTCGATATTCCGCAACGGCGGGTTCATTTGCATCAATGGACGATTGACTTCATCGATGTCAGAAACATCGTAATAAAGGTGGTGCGGTGTCACTTCACAAGTAACGGGAATGCCACGATTGCGAGCATCTCGAATTAGCGGCAAGCCATCTTTTACCGAGTAATGGCAGAGTTTGCCTGTTAACTCGAACTTTTCAATCATCTGCAAGGCGAACTTCGTTGCCGACAATTCACACTCGGCCGGTCGCTGTTGTTCGTGAGTTGCCGCGTTCTTGTGGGCTTCGAGTAGCTCGGGGTCTTCGCAGTGAAAACTGACGCATTGCCCGCGATAGTGTTGCAACGTTTCCTCGAGTTGTGCCAGCGATGTAAAGAATAGATCACCAACACTCGGACCCATGTAGGCTTTGTAAGGCACGGGCTTTGACAACGGTCGCGTCCCCGGACCAATCCCGGCATACAAAGTTATATGAATCGGAACATCGCGGCTGCTGAGATGTTGGCACTTGCCAGCATAGCTTTCGTCATCGATCGGTGCGGCGGGGTTGTTCGGCATGTCGGCAACATGAACGACGCCGCCGTTAACTGCTGCTGCTCCCGCGGTCTCGAAGTCTTCTTTGTGGATTTGTTCCTGGCTGACATCGTCGCGGGCGTGGATATGGATGTCGCCCATTCCGGCGAAGACCAAGCAGCCGTCGCCGAAAACAATGTTTGGCGGTCCGATGTTGCTACCGACTTCGGCGATCGTGTCGCCGTCGAATCTTACTTGCCCCGTTTCGACTCCTTTGGAGCTGACGAGACGTCCTTGAATGATCATGAATCAGACGATCCTTTTTCTTTCTTGTCCTTCATTTCCGACAAACCGCTCAAGCGGAATTGGTTGATACCGTCCATGGCGCCATCGACGTTGGAATCTTCGGCCACGGAGGAATCACCACTGGGTAACTCCAGGACTCCGGAGCTATCACCTGTTGAGCTGCCATTATCGACTGCGAAGTCAACGTCGCTTTCGCCTAAGTCGAGTGTTTCTTCTGGCTCGTCGCGAGTTGTTTCGGGCGGAAATACACCCATCACTCGCTGCGACAAATCGATGTTGGAACCGGTCAAGATTCCCGATTCGCTGCTCAACAAATACATACATAAGTTGGCGACATCATATGGCTTCAATAACCGTCCAAACGGCGAGTTCCGCTCGGCAACAGCCAGCCAGTTCGAGGGGCTTCCTTGTGCCTTTTGAACGGTGTGTTCGTTGGGAGTATCGGTCCAGCCCAGATTGATTCCGTTGACGCGAATTCGATTCTCTCGAAGAGAGTTGGCGATATTCTTAGTGAACGTACTTAATGCGCCTTTTGTCGAACTGTACGACGTCAAGATCGGCATGCCACACGCCGCGGCCACCGACAAGATGTTGACGATTGATCCTTCAATCTTTTCCCGCGTCATGATTTTGACGACGTCTTGGCAAAGAATAAAAGGTGCTCGGACGTTGACCGCGAATTGATAATCCCAAAACTCAACCGTTGTGCTTTCCAGGGTTCCGCGGTTTGTATCGGCGGCGGCATTTACAAGTCCATCTACGCGACCGAATCGTTTGTCGCATCGCTCGACAACGTGGCGACAATCCTCTTCGATGGCCAGGTCGGCTTTAACGTACTCGGCTTGCGATCCGATCTCGCGAATTCGTTCCGAGACCGCTTCGCCCTTTTCCTGTTGTCGTCCACAAATCACAACGCCAGCAGCACCGTTGATAGCGGCGCGAATCGCAATGGCCTCACCAACTCCCTGAGTGCCACCGGTGATAATGATTACTTTGTCCTTGAGACGGGACATGCGAGATCTCCGTTGATGTTCGTGTCAATACATTGCACACTACATGCATGGGCCCCGCAAGGGAACTGAAAAGCTAACAGTTCCCAGCATGCGTACGAGTTCATAAAATGCCAATCCTCGCTCTACACAAAATACCGTCATCGTTTCCACTTGTCGATTTCACGGGCGGTTAGATCGCGATGATTCAGAAGAACCCAACAGAGAATCCACTCGAACGGCTCGATGATTGGGACGATGACGTGGCTCAGAGATACCCGTCGCCCGGCGCGAAGCTTGACTCAGATTCGCAAGACTTTCGGGACTATAGCGAGACGACTCGCGATGGCGTGCGCGACTTCTATCGGCTGAATCACGAACGGCAAACGGTCGATTTCGTCAAAGCAACACGTGAGAAGTATCTTCCGCCCCGAGCTCGATCGATGGGCATTTGGGATGCGATGGACTTCTTAAACGAGTTGGTCGACGACAGCGACCCGGACATCGAATTGCCGCAAATCGCTCACGCGATTCAAACTGCCGAAGCGATTCGAGCCGACGGTCATCCCGACTGGTTCGTATTGACGGGACTCATTCACGACATGGGGAAAGTTTTGTGTCTGTTTGATGAGCCTCAGTGGGCGGTTACAGGCGATACCTTTCCAGTTGGCTGCCGCTACTCAGAGAAAATCGTGTATCACGAATTCTTCGAATTGAACCCGGACTGGAAAGTCGAAGAATTCCAGACACAAGCTGGGATCTATGATGTCGGTTGCGGATTGGACAACGTGCTGATGTCTTGGGGGCACGACGAGTATCTGTACCAAGTCGTGAAGGATTACATCCCCGTTGAAGCTCAATACATGATCCGTTTTCATTCGTTTTACGCGGGTCACCGCGAAGGTGATTATGACTTTCTGATGAATGAGCGGGACCAAGAAATGTTCCGCTGGGTTCGCAAATTCAATCGCTACGATCTCTACACAAAGTGCGATACCGAGCCCGACTACGACGCGCTGATGCCGTTTTACCGACAGTTGGTCGATGAGTTCTTTCCTGCGAAGATCTGGTGGTAACGGTCAGTATACGGCCACTTTGTACACTTCATTCCAGTTTTAACTGCGCAGAGATTCCCATCTCTGAAACTTTTGTGAGTCGGCGGAAAATCGGTATCGATTGAATGCGCGAACGCCGATCTTGTCTTCCAAAGACTTCTGAGCTCCCGCCTTTGCGCATGTTCCCCGCACACTGGCAGATTCTGCCGCTCATCCCGTCAATTGCGATCAATCTACGCCCAATCAAGTCGTCTCATTAGTGGCGACCCCGAAGATTGTGCATTGACCGGCCCACAGAATACGTGGAATCGATATAACCAAAACAGTTGACGTCGACGAAACTCAAGGTGATCTCATGATGAACGAGTTAACAGATACTTCGCTGATCCAAGAACTTCGCCTCCGCCGCTGGGCTCGCAAAAACTACCTCGCCGCCGAAGAACGCACCGACAGCCATTGGCATCCAGTTGTGTTGGATGAGATGCAGTCTCGCGACAAGGAAATCGAATCTCACGTTGAAGCGAGCAACTCGATTCTGGCTCAATTCGTGCCGTTGGAGCCGACCATCGGACAACTGAATTGAGACGGACGTCTTCCAGGTGGTCGTGAAATTCACGACACACACACAACCCTTCGCGGTCCCAACATTCTTCGTCAACCGGTTCAAGAACACCAACGAATCGAGATGACGGTCGAAGAAGAAACTTACCCGTACTACGGTTCTTAGAGAACTGGCGCGCTGGGGGACAGGCTTTAGCCGTCGAAGTTCGCGGATCGATTAGAAACCCGGCTTTTTGAAAAAGCCGGGCTTCTAATCGCTTATGAAGGTCGTCTTCTCGCCAGCTAGTTTCACTTGCCAGCAATCCGTGTTACGCTCGTCATCCGAGACCATTCCGTGATTGTGGCGAGGCTGAACATTGAACCAACGAGCTGCGGGTTGCCCAGATTTGCTTCGTGACTGGCTGAAAGAGGCCGTCGGCTCGGATGCTTCTGACTTGCATCTGGTCACTGGCTATCCGCCCGTGCTTCGAATGCACGGTGAACTACGCGAGCTCGACGCCCCAAAACTCGAACACGATGGGGTGCATCAGCTGCTGGAAGCCGCGGCTTCCGAGTCAGCATTAGGCCGATTCGCTTCCGAGAAGAACACGGACTTTTGTCTGGAATTGTCGATCGACGATTCGCTCCGACGATTTCGCGCCAACTACTTTTTGACTGGTGGGAATATCGGAGCATGTTTCCGTGTGATCCCAATGGAAATTCCCGATTTGGCATGGGCGGGCTTTCCGTTCGAGACTGCCGAGCGCTTGTCAAATCTTCGCAATGGCCTTGTCTTGCTGACAGGAATCACAGGTTCTGGCAAGACAACGACGCTGGCCATGATTATCAACTTGATCAATCAAGAAGGCGGTCGTCGAATTGTCACCGTCGAAGAGCCGATCGAGTACATCTACCCGAAAATGCCGAACTCTGTCATCACTCAGCGAGAGTTGGGCGAGGATGTGCTGACGTTTTCGGACGGCTTGAAATATGGCTTACGACAAGATCCCGACGTGATCCTGGTGGGCGAGATTCGTGATCGTGAGACCGCTCAAATGGCCCTCAGCGCGGCGGAAACCGGGCACTTGGTGTTCTCAACGCTTCACACTCGCGACGTCAAGGGAGCGGTCTCGCGCTATGCAGACCTCTTCCCACAGTCAGTACAAAGCGAGATTCGGTCGCAGTTGTCTGTCAGCCTAAAGGCCATCATCAGCCAACACTTGCTCCCCAATGCCGATCCCACACAAAGGCGAAAGCTGGCACTTGAGGTCATGTTCAACAACGCACCAATCGCGAGCGGGATACGGACAGGCAAGCTATTATCCATCGACAATTACATTCTCAGCGGCCGAGACCAAGGAATGCTGACATTGAACGAGTCAGTCACGCGGCTACTCCAGTCTGGCCAGATCACTCAGGAGACGGCGGATCGATTCCTTGGGGATTCATTCTATAACTGATAGCCTGAATCGAACAGTTTAATCCTTCAACTCCCCAGAAGCTCATGCTTGTCGAATGTCAATCTTGTCAGACTCAATTTGCTGCTGACATGCAGAAGTGCCCTGCTTGCGGATGGATACCCACGTTTTCCGACACGTGGGATTACCGCATCTTTGAGACTCGACAAATGTTGGCCGATGGTGTTGCTCGCAAAGAGATCGAAGCGACTTTGTCACGGTTGGGATTTTCGAATCTTGAAGTGAAGGACATTATTGGTACGGCACGGACACAGTATCGCCGGCAAATCGGCGGCAAGGTTCACGGCGGTTGGTTCACGGCATGTTCTGGTTGGCAGCAGGATTAACGCTGGAATGGAATGGATGGCCGGTGGATACGTGATCTTTCGAGGTATGCTGGTTTGCGGATTTGTTTTGTTCACCGCAGGACTTATTCAAAAGGTAACAGCTATTGGAGACGGAAAGCACGACGACCGCAAAATGCCGTCAATCGCGTCGCCAACCGGAATTGACATCAATTCGTAAAGCATCAACTTATGAAAACCAAGAAACGAGTCGCCACCGGTGGTATCACTCACGAAACGAGTACATTTACGCCGGTCGAGACGAACCTACAAAGTTTTCACGAACGCCAATTCCTGCGTGGCAAGCACATCATCGATGAGCTTACCGGAACGAATACGCCCATTGGTGGTTACATCGATGGAGCAACAAAGCATGATTTTGAGCTAATTCCCACGTTGCTGGCGGCGGCACACACCAGTGCCCCGGCACCGCGAGCGGTCTTTGATCAGTTGGTCGCCGAGCTAGTTGATGGCATCGCCACAGCCGGACCTCTTGATGGTGTTCTGCTTTGGTTGCATGGGTCGATGTGCGCCGGTGACTTGGACAACTCCGAAGATGGTGTCCCGGATGCGGAAGGACACATTTTGACGAAGGTCCGCGATGTGGTCGGGCCAAGCGTTCCGATTCTTGCCGAACTCGACATTCACTCGAACATTACGCCGTTGATGATCGAGAAGGCCGATGTGTTGTTGGGACGGAGATCTTACCCCGAAACTGACATGGCCGAACGGGCTCGCGATTGTGCGGATATCCTTGTGCGAATTTGGAATGAGGGTCTGCGGCCAACAATGGCCCTTCATCAGATCCCAATGGTGTGGGGTATGAATCAAGTCACCGCACACAAACCGATGAGCGAAGCACTCACCAAGCTGCTCGCGTTGGAAGAGTCACCGGATGTTGTCTGTGCTTCGATTGCCACTTGTTATTTCTTGGCAGATGTGCCGGATATGGGAGCCACGGTCTATGTTGTGACAGATAATGACCTCGCAGCGGCACAGCGGTATGCCGACGAACTTGGTCAGTGGTGTTATGACCGCCGAGCTGACTGGCACTTTGAAATGATGTCGACACGCGACGCCTTGGCCCAGGCTGACCGAGATGGCAAGTACCCCGTGATCTTGGCGGATATGCGAGACAACACTGGTGGCGGATCTCCAGGCGACAGCACTGGCTGTTTGGAAGCGTTCCTGGAAGCCGGAGTTCGTGATGCCTGCATTCTGAACATCGCCGATCCGGAATCCGTTCAGCAATGCCACGACGCTGGAGTTGGCGCGAATGTCTCGCTGCAAGTCGGCGGCAAATCTTCACCGCTTCAAGGGCAGCCCGTGTCAATGAACGCTCGGGTTGTGGCACTTTCCGATGGGTGCGTTCAATACGACGGACCAATGTTTGCTGGCCTGGACTGCAATCTGGGCCCGTCCGCACACATCGAGCAAGACGGAATCCATGTGCTACTCACCACCTTGAGAGAACAGCCGTTCGACACTGCATTCGCCCGATCACTCGAACTGGACGTCAAGCAAATGCGATACATCGCTGTCAAATCGGCGGCACACTTTCGAGCCGGCTTCGAGTCGTGGGCTGGAGCCCTTCACATGGTCTCCGAAGCAAGCGTGCATGATCTCGGCAATCTTCCCTTCAAACGACTCAACCGACGTCTGTATCCATTTGAGAATGAACCTGCTGAGTAGCAATGTACAAGAAGCCCGGCTTTTCGCAAAAGCCGGGCTTCTTGTTTGCTTGCGGGACGGCTCAAACGATCTTCTTGATCACCTCGCCGTGAACCAGCGTCAGACGTTCGTTGCGGCCGAGGTGTGGGAAGGACAGTTCGTCTTGATCCAAGCCCAACTGATTCAAGATAGTGACGTGAATGTCTCGGAAGTGGTGGCGTTCTTCAACGGCGCGAAGACCGATGCCGTCGGTCGCGCCAACAGCTTGACCGCCTTTGATGCCACCACCGGCCATCCACATTGTGAATCCGACGTTGTGATGATCGCGGCCCTTGCTGCCTTGAGCTTCGGGTGAGCGGCCGAATTCGCCACCCCATAGAACCAGTGTTGAGTCCAGGAGTCCTCGCTGCTTCAAATCCTTCAACAGGCCCGCGACCGGTTGGTCTGTTTGCGATGCTTTCCGAATGTGGTTTTCTTCGATATCGCTGTGTGCATCCCATTGATCTGCGGCTGGGCCACCGCCGGAAACGACAACGCTAAATCGAACGCCACGTTCCACCATTCGTCGCGCTAGCAAACAACGGCGGGCGTAATCGTCCGTCGGCTGCTTGCCAACACCGTACAGATCAAGAGTTGCTTTGGACTCGCCAGAGATGTCGAAAACTTCGGGAGCTTGAGTCTGCATCTTGAACGCCAAGTCGTACGCGCTGATCCGGGCGTTCAGTTCGTCGTCGTTGGGTGATGCGTTCGCTTCATTCAGAGCTTGAATCAGTGCAATGGTTTCTCGACGTTCGGCTGCGGTGACGCCTTTGGGAAGGTTTAGGTTGCGGACGGGAGTTTCGCCAGGGCGGAGCATTGTTGGTTGGAAAGCGGCGGGCAAGAAGCCGTTGTCGTACATTGGTTGGCCAGCTTCGAGTGCTCCGACGGGATCGGGCAAGACAACGTAAGACGGCAGCGAGTCACTCTCCGAACCCAACCCAAACGTGACCCACGAGCCCATGCTGGGAAAGCCAGGGAATGTGCGGCCGCTGAAGAGTTCGTACTGTGCTGCCGAGTGAACGACTTTGTCGCCATAGCAGGACCGAATGACGGCAATGTCATCCATGCACTGGGCGGTATGCGGAAATAAGTCAGAAACCGGTAGCCCGCATTCTCCGGAAGGTTTGAATTTGCGACGGACGCCTAAGAGCTTTGCGTCGGGTTTGATGCGTTGATACTTGGCCTCGCCGAATTCTGCTGGGCGCTGTTGGCCTTCAAGCTCATTGAGCAACGGCTTTGGATCAAATGTCTCAAGGTGGCTTGGACCGCCGGACATAAACAGAAAGATGACGGACTTTGCCTTGGCAGGGTGATGTGCAGGCTTTGAGGCCAAGGGGTTTCCGCGAGCCGCATGGGCTTGCTCATCACGGAGCATCACAGAAAGAGCCAGTGAGCCGAATCCACAGAAGGAGTCCTGCAGAAATCGGCGTCGTTGATGGATTCTTTCGTGGTTGTTACCCATCGGTTCCCTCTCGGTTGAGATCACCGTTTGTGGTTGAACGCTGAAGGCGGCTGCTACACGATCGCTTTTGCGTCACTGACAGCGGGTCTCTTATAGCTTAAGCGCGAAGTCGTTGACAGAGAACTCTAACGACTCCCGACAATACCTCTGTCCTCTCCGCCATGAGTTCCAGCAGCGTTTCTTGATCCAGATGATAGAGCAGCGATTCTTCCATTGCCGTCACTGAAGCCGATCGAGGTAGCGGATCAAGGACACTCATCTCGCCAAAGATGTCGGATTCTGTAAGCTCGCGAATGGTTTTATCGCCGTCGTGCACGCGGACTCGACCGGATCGAATGACATACATGCAGTTGCCAAGGTCGCCCTTTTCGAACAAGGTCTCTCCCGGCTGGATTCTTGTCTCTTCAAGCAACGGTCCGATCGCGGCAAGGACATGATCGGCGGTCTCGGAAAAGATACTGACCGATTTCAGCATCCGTACCTTTTCGATGGTCAGCAATGGTTTTGATTCGCGACCGCTCGACGAACGATAACGATTCAACGCCGAAATGACTCGGTCGTCTTTATCATTCGCCACGACTCCAATGTGTTTTAGGAATACGTCGGGAGGTTGCGATGCCAACGCGCAAATTGCGGTTTCTCTGACAACGGCGTTCGGAGACTGCAGCATGCTGACGATCGACTTAGTGAAATCTTCAGATGCTGCTAAGGCGATGCAAAACAAAGCGCTTGACTGAATCCAAGGCGTGACGCATTTGGGCGGATCGTTGGAGAGGATCTCATTGATACGACGATTTCGCGAAAGACTTAGAGGCACAAGTTTCGGTGAGTCTTTCGAGAGCGCCGCAAGCATTTCATGCGGGCTATTCCAGACCAATAGTGGCATGGCTTGGCCACGCGCCTCATCGGGCAAGTCCTGCGACATCCTTGTAACCATTAGTTCTCGCTGCTCTTGCCGAGCAGTAGAAAACCTAACACCGCTGAAAGAGTTTCGCTTGGAGCTTAGGAAACAAGTCAACAACAGAAACGCTTGATCAATATTAGCATCAATTTGAGATTGGATTGCGGAACGCAGTGGTTCAAATTCTGCTGTGTTGCCGATGTCTAAGATCGCCGTCAGTCCCCAAGCAGCTGCCGCTATTTCATTGTCGAGCAGAGTTCGCGCTGCTGACATCTGGGTCGAGTCATCACTGATCGGTTGTACCGGGTCGGATTCCGCAACCTCGAACCTTGTACGAGCAATCCGAAACTCTTCGCCGGGACGGACACAGAATTCACGTGAAGGTCGACCACGGAAGAACGTGGGGTTCGAGGCGGTTTCGAGACACTTGACGAGAAGGACGCCGTTTTGCCAAAGGAGGTCACAGTGATGGCGCGAGATTCGGCTATCCCACGGCACCATCCAACCGCTTTGAGGAGATCGTCCAAGACGAATTTGAGTGTCATCGGGTAGCGTCTGACGCCACCGTTGACCCTCGTTTTGACCGATTGCAATCAGTTCCGCCACAGTATTGGGCCTTATAAAACAGCGTACTTACACTCAGATTGTTCGAATTATATCGACCGCTGAGATTAGGCTGAACGTTCACCTCCAATGCACCACCAGCGTTCAGCAAGCAATAATCATACCGCAAAATCTAGTGTTTTTGCAATAACGTGCCTTTCGCCAGCCCTCCGTTTTCGACAATAATGGATCCCAGTGCCAACGCTCATCCTTTTCTATCAAAAGGGATCTTGAACTCCTAGGTGAGGAATGCCTGAGGCAAATCAACGAGTATTCGACGTCGATCGGGAGCAGAATGTTCTGGTCGTCGCGCCTAGGGGTGCGTCCATCAACTTCCGTTATCGCGAAGTCCATCTGCAAACCAACGAGCTCTATCGTCAGCTTGACGATCGTGCCGCGACCGGTGTCGTTGTTGACTTGAGCAAGGTGAACTACCTTGACTCGATCATTGTCAGTTCGATCTTGAGATGCCTGCAACGCATTCGAGGCCGTGGTGGCTCGGCCGTCTTTTGTGCGGCCAGCCAAACGATGAAAGATATCCTCAAGACCATTCGCATCGGTGAAGCTTGGACATACTGCGAAACGGTTGAGGAATCGCTCGGGTGGATTGCCAAAGCTAGTGCCGCTAAGGCTGCCGAATCCTCAGAGCCCACCAGTGAGAGCAGTGAGAGCAGTGAGAGCAGTGAGTCGCGCGGCAGAAGCGACTCCCTCTGACTAAGACGTAACAGCAAATTTGATTTGGTGTTGTGTCGTTCTGCAACGGCTGATACGTTACTGCGTCGATGCGGAAGCTGTATTTCGTATCTCGAATTATCTCGCTCGAACTAGTCATCTGCGAGCAGGCAAGGATGCTGCGACTCGGAATCGTTGACTTTGATACGTCGCACTCGATCGAATTCACGCGGCGGTTCAACCACGTTGGTGTTTCGCAAGATCAGTGCGTCGAGGGGGCCAAGGTTGTGCTTGGTTTTCCCGGCACGTCAGAGATGTCGCCCGAGCGAATTCCTGGCTTTCAAAAGCAGATCGTCAGTTGCGGTGTTGAGTTGGTCGACCATCCAAGCGAGATGTTTGGAAGAGTCGATGCGATTCTGATTAACTCCCTGTGCGGCTCAGCTCACCTCGATCATGCTCGCCTATGCCTGGATGCAGAGTTACCGGTCTTTGTTGATAAGCCATTTGCTTGCAGCTTGCATGATGCGGAAGAGATGTTCCGCCTAGCAAATCTGGCTGGCCAGTTGATGTTCACAACATCGGCTTTGCGGCTTTCCGATGACGTTTTGCGGCTTGCCGAAAACGCTAACAGGGCAGGCGGCATCACGGGGGCGGCTGTGTTCGGCCCGGCAAAAAGGCAGGCCGGAAATCCGGGTATGTTTCATTACGGGATCCATCTGGTCGAGTTACTGTTTGCGATCATGGGGCCTGGGTGTGAGGCCGTTTCGAATGCATACACTGACGGCGCCGAAGTGATTACTGCGCGCTGGAAAGACGGACGGCTGGGAACGATCCGAGGAACTCGTGATGGATGCACGGCATACGGAGTCGTCGCCTTTTGCGAATCTGCGGTTTTGCAATCTCAAGTCTCAACTCAGTTTGTCTATCGCAATCTGTGCCAAGAAATCGTGACGGCTTTTGAAACGGGCAAGTCACCGGTTGCCCATGAAATCTCATTAGAAATCGTTCGTTTCATTTTGTCTTGCATGAAAAGCGAGCAGAATGACGGATGCCAAGTTGATTTATCGTCGATCAAGGAAGACGACTGATGACACAATCGCGATCTATGTCCATCGCTTTGGTTGCTTTCGTTACATGCATGTGCAATCTGTCGGTAAATGAAAATTTGTTAGCCCAAGATTTCCGTGTCTACACGCGAATCTATGATTTGTCGAAGCCGGCTGGTTCTTCAAAAGAGGGGCCGGCTGTTGTTGGGCGGATAATGTCCTTGTTCCATCACGGTCAGGTCTACGATTACATTGATGGTGTGGGCCAAGTGACCGTCTTCGATCCAGTTCAACGCCGCTTTATCATCATGAATGGCAAGCAAATGATCTCAACTGTTGTTGAGTTTGATGAAGTGACTCAATGGGTGAAGTTGGCCGAGTCGCGTGCCAAAGAAAAAGCTGATACGCTGCGGCTGCTCAAAGATAAGGAATCGTTGAATACAATGAGATTGCTTGAGTTCTTGATGGTGCCAGAGTTCGAAACCACCATGAAAGATAAGCAGCTAAGCTTAAGAAGCCGCGTGATCGATTATGAAGTCACGACTGTTAAGCCGAAGCACGCTGAAGCCGTTGACGCCTATCTGAAGTACGCCGATTGGATTAAGCGCATGAACTCGATGATGCATCCTGAAGGACTCTTGCCGGCACCTCGGATCGCTCTGAATGCCGAACTTCGAAAGCGTCGGTTGCTGGCAACGGAAGTCAACTTGAGCGTGAAGATCGAACAACCGATTCGTTTGCGGGCCGTTCATCAAATCTACTGGTCGTTGGGACCAAGCGATCGTCAAGATATCGCTCGTTGGAAGAAACGAATCAACCATCCCGATATGCAAAAGCTCTCGATGCGAGAATACTTGGCGGCGATTCAGTAACGGCGAGGATTATGGAAACGACACTGCATCGTCAGCTCAAAGAAATCTATGCGCCGGATGAACTGGATCGAGAAGTTCGCGTCGACGGATTTCGAATCGACGGCATTGCCGGAAACCAATTGATCGAAATCCAATACGGTTCGCTCGGAGCGATTCGCGATAAGATTCGCAAGCTCGTCAAGAAGCACGAAGTGCACATCGTTAAGCCGCTTGCGGCTCGAAAGTATTTGATTACTCGCACTACCAAAAACGGGAAAGTGGCTTCATCACGCTACAGTCCGAAGCGTGAATCATTTCTCGATTTCTTTTTGGACTTCGTCCACTTTGTCAATGTCTTCCCGCATCCGAATCTAACGATCGAGCTGTTACTCACCGAGCAAGAAGAGCACCGCATTCAGAAGAAGCAGAAACGTTGGAGAGGGAAGAACCACAAAGTAGTCGACCGCAAACTTGTCAGCCTCGGCGAGTCTCGCGAATTGCAGACAGCGGAAGACTTGGCTGCGTTCTTGCCAAAGCCACTAACAAAGAAGCGAAGCAAGGTGGAGTTTACGACCGCCGATCTGACAAGAGAGGCTGACATCCCTCGCTGGCTGGCCCAAAAGATGGCCTATTGTTTGCGCAAGACTAATGTCATCACCACAACGGGGAAGCAAGGGAACTCGCTCGTTTACGAGCTGAAGCGACCGAAACGCGGACGAAAGCGGGCTGCTTGAGTCCAATGAGTCAGCTAGAATCTGCGAGATTCGTCCTTCATGACGGAATCGTATAGCTTGGGAAACAGACGACGCAGAATGTCCCGGGCGACGGGCTTACGAACGTATTTTTCAAAGCCTTTGTCGACCAGTGTGTAGACCAAATCAGGGTGAGCACTCCATTCGACAACGGTCCATTCACGGACATCAACATACGTGTCGTGAAGGCCGGCATTTCGTTTGGGGACGATCAAGAAGCCATCGTCCGTCTTAACGAAATGAAGCGTAAAGGCCGTATAAAGGGTGGCACTCCCAAAGCAGATACCCAAAATCAGTGAAAA
>PBMZ01000219.1 GCA_002722955.1 Planctomycetaceae bacterium
AAAATCGAGAGTCCGCAAATGGTGCGAAGACCGGATGTTTGAAGTCGATGTCAGCTAAGAGCCAGTAGTCTTGATCAATCGATTCACTAGACGGAGTGGCTCGGTTCGAAAAGTCCGCGTTTTGATCAATCAAGTTGGCCAACTCGATTTGCTCGCCCGCTTCACGAGCAAGATACAGCACCGTTCCGCCACGTTTCATGAACTTCTGCAGGACGGGAATGTCGGCTTCGCCCAGCTCACTACTGACGATCACTAACGACACCGAGGACGACAAACCCAGTTGCTTAGCAATCCCATCCTCACCGCGATCAACCACCTGGACTTCTCGGCGACGCGTCTGCGGAAAAGCTCGCTGCACGTAATATCGTGGCTGCTTTGGATCGGAAGCGTCATCGTCGCCCATATACAAAATGGTCAAATCCTGAGGCTTACGTTGCTCGATGAACACCGTGTTGTCGAACGTGTGATCATCGCCATCAAGTTGAAGTTTCAAAGCGTGGCGACCAGCCGGCAACTGCGGTGCCCGAACAACTCGGTTCTGACCAGCCGGCACGTAAACATTCATGACGGATTCGTCAACCGTGCCCTTCGCAGGTTCGTTGTGACCAACCGTCGTGATGACTCCAACAGGCGGCGGATTCGGCTGCGCCCCATCCAAAAGCCAATGAATCGTGAAATTCTCAGCCTCAGAATCCTCGGAATTGCTGATTCGAATTCGAGGTCGAGCGTCGTCGTCTGGCACATCGCTAGCCGCGATCACTTGAATGGCAGCGTTGGAAGGAGCTTCCGTCTTGATCCGCTCGATCACCAACTGCGTCTCTTCCGGCCATGGAAAAGATTGTAAGGCGTCCAAGCGACTACCGGCCTGCAGGTCGGTCACCAAGATGATGCGCTGAGGGATCAGTGCGCTGACGTCATCTTTAGCCGTTGACGATTGAAACGTCGCACAAGCTTGAATCAACGCGGAATCCAAATTCGTCGACCCCCATGACGGTTTGAGTTTTGCCAAACGTTTCTTGATGACGTCGCCACGAACTGACACGTCGAGCTCATCCGACTCCTTGAAACTTAACAGTGGCGTCAGCCGTCGATCATACGTGAAGACAGCAACCTTATCGCGACGCGCCGCCTCATCGACCAATTCCTGCACGCGTTCAACAGTATCTTTCCACAACTTGCCTCGCATCATGCTGGCACTTGTGTCCACGAGGATCGCAGTTCGATGCGCCGCACCACCTTCAAGAAGTAATTCGGCCGCTTGTCTTAAGAATGGTCTTGCGAATGCTAACGCCAACAGGCAGATGGCGGCGGCTCGCAAAAGTAACAACAGCCAGTTGTCGATGTTCTTCTTCTTAGCAAGCCTCGGCGGCGATGGTTCCAAAAACATCAACGAACTAAATAGCACACGTCCCTTGGGCGTCTTGCGGATCAAATGGAAGATGATCGGCGCGGAAACGGCCAAGACACCGGCAATGTAGAGTGGAGCCAAGAAACTCATGCTACTTTGCCTCCCTGATTACCCGATCGCCGCACTGGTCTTGGAGCCTGATGTTGTCGATCCTGCAAGAAATTCAGCAGGGCCTCTTCCATCGGCGTATCCGTCGGAAGCCGGTGGTAGGTGATTCCATGCTTCTCGCAAGACGCTTGCACGCGTTCTACGTGATCTTGCAAGTTGCGTTGATACTGCTTCTTCGCCGTCACGGGATCGACATAAAGTTGACGTCCCGATTCCGCATCCTCGAACAACGCCGGCTGATCAAAGTCCAATTCCAATTCGGCAGGATCGAGCGTGTGGAAGACAACAACTTCGTGACCACGCGCCCGCAGGTATCCCAATCGCGTGTCCAGTTGACTGACATCCGCCAAAAGATCAGAGATAAGGACCAACATCCCTCGCTTTGTGACCTGTTCGGCGACCTGTTCCAACGGTTGTGAGAGGTCCGTCGACTGGCCTTGCTCCGGCTTCTCCAACGCCACCATAATTCGCCGCAAATGACCTGTTCGGCAGCGAGCGGGAATGAACTCGTCAATCCGTTCATCGAATCGAACCAAGCCAGCAGCGTCGCGTTGAGTTGATAAAAAATACGCCAACGTTGCGGCCAGCGTCTTCGCGTAATCGGCCTTGGTGTAACCCATACTGCCAAATGTCATCGAGCGGCTGGTGTCGACCAGCAAATGGCAGCGTAGGTTCGTCTCATCCTCGAATCGCTTTACGTAGTACCGATCGGTCCGCGCATACAAACGCCAGTCGAGGTATCGCAAATCATCGCCCGGTGAGTATTGCCGATACTCGGTGAACTCGACAGAGAATCCGTGGTAAGGACTGCGGTGCAAACCGTTGCAGAAGTCTTCGACGATTGTCCGCGCGCGGAGCTCAAGCGATTTAATCGCCATCAGCGCGGCGGGACTAATATAGTCACCTCGACCTGTCGCCTCCGGGCCGATGTTGGCGGCGGGGCGCTGGGGTGTTGCTGCTGTCGCCATCAGGCTGAAGGTCCTTTCACCGTTTCCAAAAGCCTGTCAATCACCGCATCCGCGGTGATGCCTTCGGCTTCTGCTCGGTAGTTGACTAACAGTCGATGACGCAAAGTTGGGTGTGCGAGTGCTTGGATTTCGTCGACGCTAACATGGGCCTTGCCATCGAGAAGCGCCTTCGCCTTCGCTCCGAGCACCAAGTACTGAGCGGCTCGAATTCCAGCCCCCCAGCTGACCCATTCATTGACGAATTCGGGCGTATCCTCTTGCAACGGCCGCGATGCTGATGCCAAGCGAACCGCGTATCGGACGACATCTTCAGCGATCGGTACCGTTCGCACCACCTCGTGGAATTGTTGCACATCCGGCCCAGTGAAAATCGGCTCGATGGGCGCTGGCTTTCCGCCAGTTGTATGCTGCACGACGGCAACTTCATCGCCCTCGGGCAGATAATCGACCACGATGTTGAACATGAAGCGATCAAGCTGCGCTTCCGGCAACGGATACGTGCCTTCCATTTCGATCGGGTTTTGAGTCGCCAAGACGAAGAACGGCTCTTCCAACTTGTAACGGACTCCAGCAGCAGTCACTTGATGTTCCTGCATGGCTTCAAGTAACGCGGCCTGCGTCTTTGGCGGGGTCCGATTGATTTCATCGGCCAACAATACGTTCGAGAAGATCGGCCCTTTGACAAACTGCATCGAGCGATGCCCGTTTTCATCCTCGTCAAGAATCTCCGTGCCAGTGATGTCTGCCGGCATCAAGTCGGGCGTGAACTGGATACGTTGAAACTTCAGGTGAAAGACCTGGGCGATCGAGTTGACGAGCAACGTCTTCGCCAAACCCGGGGCTCCGGTCAGCAAACAGTGACCGCCCGCGAACAGCGAGATCAGCACCTGATCAATGACTTCCTTTTGTCCAATAATCGCCTTTGAGAGTTCCGCATCAATGCGGCCTCGGCTTTCGCGGATCATTTCCACCAAACGTTCTTCCTCATCATAGTTTTCCGAGACCACAGCAAGACTCACTACCGACTCCTTTTGCAATTTGCGATCGCATCAATGCGTCATTGCGTAGAAAACAATATTGATCCCCAACGGATAGGCTTTCTTTTCCGAGAACTCACGAAAATACCAAGGGTCTTCACCCTCGCGCTCCCAACCGTCCCCCAAGTCCGTGTTATGGCAAATGATGGCCATCATGCGGCCTTTGTCATCAAAGATTCCCTTGTAGTGAACTTCTCTGGCATCATCGCGCTCCCAGGTAATCCCCTGAGTTCGACCCCACTGAGCCGCGCCAATGCTGGGAATCTGCGGCTTTTCTTTCAGGTCATAGACCGCGTGAAAGATCGGGTGTTCGGGTGGCAATTCAATCGGCTCGCGATTGGGAAAGACACGCTTGATCTCGTAGTAGAAATTATGCCACTCATTCTCGCCCCAGAAATCATCGACCATTAGGAAACCTCCGTTCAGAAGATATTTCCTAAGTGCGGTGACTTCGTCCTCGTTGAAACTCAAGCCGCCGGGCTCGATCATGTAGAGGAAGGGATAATTGAAGAGTTCGGGATCGGTCAGATCCAGAATCAGGCCATCGGGGTCAACCTTCATCGAGGTCAACTGTTGCAGCCGGTAAGAGAAGTTCAGGTCGCTGTCCGGATAGTCCGTCCGCCAAGCGTTGCCTCTTCGGTAGCTGCTATACCGAACCCGCACAAAGGTGAAGACGTCGTCTTTGAATTCCGGGTCGACAGCCCACTCCGGAACACCGTTGCGGTTGGGAGTCTGAAAGTTGAAGCCTCGATTGTTACGAAAGCCTTGCTGAGCGATCGAGAAAGAGACGCTGACCGCGAAGATTACAATACTAGCGATGATGAAAGGCTTCCGCTTCATACACTTTGCCTCTATATCCTTCTAGATCGAACCTTGGTCGGCCTTCTCAACAGCGAATTCAAGAATTTCATTCCTGTGCAACTGACTGTTTGGCTTTCTCCTCGGATACGATCTTCAACAATAACTTGTGGGCCTCGCGGTACCGTGGAGCCTCTTCAAGTGCCATCAGCACATGACGTTTTGATGCCGGATCCTTTTGATCGTGCAACAGATGCGCCAAATTGAAGTGGATTCCCGCCAGGTCGTCAGCGTCCATTTGCAGCATTGTTCGGTAAGCCTGAATCGCATCCAAGGGCTTGCCAATCTTTTCCGCTGCAACTGCCATCGCCTGATGAGGTTGCGGCAACAGTGGATTCACGGCAAGAAGCCGGTCGGCATTCTTGAATACGTCGTCCCAACTCTCTTTCGCACGGTGGATTTCGAGCAATCGCAAGTAAACAGGAACAGCATCAGCCGAAATGCCCGCAAACTGTTCCAATACAAGACGCTCGTTCTCAACATCTTCCAGCTTGCGATACACGCGTGTCAGTTTGATATAAGCCGAATCGCCCGAGGTATCATTGGGATAAAGCTCGACCAACTTTTTCAGTGGGACGAGTGCCTCTTTCCAGCGTTTCTCTTCAATTAATGCATCGGCTTGCAAAGTCAAACCAACCAAGTTCGTTGGATTCTTCTTCACAAAGTCAGAGAGAACGTCATCATCGTTACTCAAGATCATTCCCAAGTCGGGCTTGGTCCAATCCGCCTTGGGAGCTAAGGTCTTTGCTCGCTCGACAACGAAGTCAGAAAACTCTAAATCCAACTGATCGATGGGAGCCGCGTTGCGTTCTAAAGCATCGTTGATGGCCAGCCCCTTGCCCAGATCCGTCAGCACACCACGAACGGAGTCGATCTTGTAATTCTTGACAAGGAACTCGACAGCCAACGCGGATTCGTAGTACGCGAACTGCAAGTGTAAACCACTCTTGGGCGACATGAACGCGCTACTGAGGTCGCTCATGTCTGTGAATTCGCCAGCCAGAATCATCTCACGATAGCGCGGGTTCATTCGCTGTCCCCACGTGCCGTTCTTTTGTAGCTCCTCGTAGACGGAAATCCCCTCGCTCAGCCAACGGGGAATCTTGTTCTTGGTCAGTTCCAATGTCACCACGTGACAGAATTCGTGCCACAGAACTGATCGCCAATTCGAAGGATTGTCGAGCTGCGATGCGGGGCTGTTCGCGGTAATAACGCGGCCAAAACAGACCCCCAAGAAACCTGGAATCGCCGGCATGCCGAATGTGCGGACAGCGAAGTCATCCGGATCCGGAAAGACCTCAACCGTGATTTTGTCCGTCAGCTCGAGCCCGTACTTCTCGCATAAGGTTTGCTTAGCGCTTTGTAAAAGCTCCATTACACGGTCGCCATAGATGGCAGCCTCGCGAGCGTCCATGCGCAAAATAAAGTGATCATTTTCGATCGTGCGGAATTTCGCCAACTTATCGTGCAGCTCGACCAAGTTGAAAGTAGCTACGTCATAACCATCACTCTCGTGAACAGCCGTGGCGAGTTTCCAACCTTCTTCCTCTTGACCCAGCCTTAGCAAATCTTGCGACAGTTGAATCCGTGCAGGCAAGTGATCTGCATCGAACTTCAATGCCAGACGCTGATAAGCGGCTCCTTCAGCAAAGCGGTATTTCATAGAGAGCTTGCGGCCGATCAGATGATCAACGCCTGGGTTGGTTGCCCAGCCGCTTAATGCCGCCTTGCGATAGATCTGCTCGCCTTCGACGTCATTGGCCAAGTTGGCGATGACGGCCAAGTAAGCCCAGGCCTCAGCATTCTTCGGATTGATGGCAAGCACCTTGTCAATCATCGCCTGAGCCGACTTGTAATTCTCCGCATCGATGGCTCGATCAGCGTTCCATAGCATCGCTTCGATGTGATTCGGGTTGGCTTCGAGCGTTTTCAGCAACATGGCAACCGCCAGTTGACGATCATCTGTCGAGCGAGCCATCCCGTAGAGCATGTCAGCATCTTTCGGAAACAACTTCAGCGCAGCAGCAAAAGTCTCAGCAGCAAGCCCGTTGTCATGCTTTGAAAGTGCCAACTGCCCGCTGGCCAAATGCGGCGAGCGTCGTTTGCTGCTATACCGTTTGGCTCGATCGTAAAAGCCTTCCAATACAGTGCGAGCGTCGGCTTTCATTAGCAACGCAACTCGCCCCAGCGTGACGAGATTCTCTGCATCTGTGTAGCGCCACGAAAAGCGACTGGCCAGACTGTTGATCTCGTCAAGCAGTCCCTTGGCACGTTTTGCGTCTCCTTGGTGGAGGGCCACAAAATGGCCGAGATGTCGCAGACGGATGCTCCATGAATAACGTTTCAAACCTTCGTCGATGGTGGCAATGGCATCGTCGTAGCGACCAGTCTGGAACTCGGCGGTGGCCTTTAAGAGTTGCCAGCCCTCACCATATCGCTTGGCTTTGATAGCGACTTGGGCAGTCTGAATGCACTTGCTGAACTGCCCGGAAAGCAACATCTGCCTGCAGTCATCCCGCTCATCTCCAACAACGGCTCGTGGAGAAAGCAACAGCGCCGCAACGGCCGCAATCACAATCCAAGCCAACAAAGACCAAATCGATAGCCTGTTGAGGGATGGATCAGAAACTAAGCAAGATCGCTGAAGTTTTGGGCTGATGTCACCAGGAGTGGGTGAGCCTGCGGAGCCGGAAAGAGAAGCGTGCCTGTCCGCTGAAAGCGAACGCAGCTCGGACTGCATCATGCAGTAAGGGCGACCAAGCATGTCAATCCCTTCCGTGGGACCGATTGTCGTCGAAAACGAACGGACCCTTGAGTTCGGTGATAATTGTAGTTGAGACCAACCTTGCGGGGACAGGATCGGCCGCAACAAATATCGTCGACTCGGATTCTTCTCTCGGCACGCGAATCTAAGCTGTGGCGAGACCATATCGGAATCCCATCAACGACGCAAGTACAATTGACATCAACGTTTGAATTCAATCCACCCTGATGTTTGTTGTCTTGTGTGAGGGGAATAATAGCAGAACGTAAACGCAGATATCAAATGGCAGACACTTTCAATAGTTTCTAGATCGAGTGAGCCTCGACCTGAAGGCCTCGTGACAATCCAATTCAAGCGTTCCGACAGCAGATTCCTGAGTGTTTTCCTGCGAACAATCTGCCCTCGACTCCGCAAATTACCTGTCGCGAAAAGTCGCCGAGGTCTCACAATCCGGCACAATTGGACTGCACTCGGAGGCAAATCGAAGCAATTCCTGTTCCAGTTGTTCCGGTAAGAGCTACTGTTTTGATAGCGTGGACTTGTTTACAAGCTTGCTCTGCATGCGACCGGCAACAATGTCCGTCGTACGGCAGGGCCACAAGGAACACAACAAACGTGAAACGTGCGGCACTTCTACTTTTGGGGCCCGTAGGAATCATCGCTCTTGCCCATTGCTTGACATGGGGCTTCGGCAGCGACGCCGATGCGCACACTCCAAGTGTTCCTGTGGCGACGCCTACAAAAGTAGACGATACAGAGTCGACTCAGCCAGCAGCCGACGTTGCCAAACGGCAACAAAGCACCAACCCCAGCGGTGACTTGTTGACACGCCGTTGCGAACAACGCGCCGTCCACGTCTCTCGTCAACTTGGCAAGGACGCGAAAACGCTGATCCGAGCTCCTTTCGTATTGGCCTCGCCCATGTCGAGAGCCGACTTGGAACAACTGTACAACGACGTCATCCACCCGACGACTCAAGCCCTTCAGACCGCTTACTTCGACCGCCTACCCGACGAGCCAATCACGCTGGTAGTGTTTTCTAGAGAAGCCCGGTATCGAGAATATGCTCAACGAGTCGACCGACGTCCGATGACTGGCTATTACGGTTACTATTTGCGTGACGAGCGACGCGTGGTCATCAATCTGGCCACTGGTCACGGCACGCTGGCTCACGAGCTGACTCATGCGTTATCGCACTTCGATTTCGCCAAGATGCCAGAATGGTTCGACGAGGGATTAGCGTCCCTACACGAAGAGTGCGAGTTCACCACCGACGGCTTGAAACTGCTGGGTTTGCCCAACTGGCGATTGGCACAACTCCGTCAAGCTCTCGAGAACGGACGCATGCTAACACTGACCGCCTTCACGACTTCACCGCAAGTCCGCATCGAAGAAAAGGGAATCGACTACGCCCACGGCCGCTACTTGTGCCTGTACCTTCAATCTCGCGGAGTGCTCGGCGACTTCTATCGCAAGTACCGCACCAATTATGCAACCGACCCCTACGGTCATCGCTCACTATGCCAAGTGTTGCACGTCAACGACCTCGACGCCGTACAAGCGATGTTCCTGGATTGGATCGACGAGCAATAGCCACGGAATCGCGTCCAGCGATTGAAGCGAGCACGCGTCTTCATCATCATGACGGCTTACCCATGCTTGAAGGGAGCCATCCTGATGTTGCGAATTCTTACTCTAGCCGCTGTTTGTCTTTTGACTTCTCGCTTGGCTGCTGATCGCCCAAGCTACACGGTTGCCCGCACTGATTCGAAGATCGTTGTCGACGGGAAAGTCGAAGCCGCGTGGAAAGATGCTCCATCGTTCGGGGCCTTCAAGTTTCCTTGGTGGAAAGAGGGCAAGCGCGAGCAGACCGATGCCCGCATGTTGTGGGACGATCGCTATCTTTATGTGCTGTATCAATGCGACGACGCTCACATCTCCGCTCAATACACAAAGCGAGACGAACGAGTCTACTTAGATGATTGTGTTGAGCTCTTCACGGCTCCCAATCCGAAAACACCGAAGGTGTATTTCAATATCGAAATGAACGTCAACGCGGCGATTCTCGATCGGTACCATCCGCCACGGGGCAAAGGCAAAGAGTTGCCGCAATGGGATGCGACAGGAATCCTCATCAAAGTATCTATCGATGGGACAAAGAACGATGACAGCGACACCGACAAGGGCTGGGTTCTGGAAGTCGCCATCCCGTTCAGCGATTTCAAGATCGCGACAGGGAAGGATTCTCCCTCGGCTGGCGATGTCTGGCGGTTGAATTTGAACCGCTGCGGCGGCGAAACGAACGCACAATACAGCCAGTGGTCACCCAGCGGCACAACTCGCCCAAGTTTTCATGTGCCCGAGGCGTTCGGTCGCATTGTCTTCTCGAAACTATCCGCGCCAGCTTTGGCCAAGCGGAATTGGAAGGCCGCTGGTTTCGAAAGCCAAGCTGGATTCTTCAAGCTGCCAAGAGGGACGACGCTTGGAGCTTGCTCGGCCGTCGACACCGACCGTGATGGCAACATCTATTTGTTTCACCGCGGGGCCAAACCGATCATTTGTTTGGATTCAAAAGGCAACTACTTACGAAGCTGGGGTGATGATTTGATTGGGAAGGCACATGGTTTGCGCATCGATCGGCATGGGTACGTTTGGGCCACGGATATCAAGCATCATGTTGTCTACAAATTTAGCTCGACAGGAAAACTGCTGCTGGCACTCGGCGCACCTGATCGCGCTGGCGAGAGTGACTCGCAATTCAATCAGCCGACTGACGTGGCCTTTGGGCCCAACGATGAAGTCTTTGTCTCCGACGGCTATGGGAATTCACGAGTCGTTAAGTTTGATCATCGAGGCAAATTTCTGACGGCTTGGGGTACGGCGGGAAAGAAGCCGGGAGAGTTCAACTTGCCACATACCATCGTCGTTGACGGTAAGGATCGCGTAATCGTTGGCGATCGAGAAAACGACCGTATTCAAGTTTTCGATCTTGAAGGCAAACGGCTCGCCATCTGGCCGGGATTCGCGCCGTACGGAATTGAACTCGACGCTCAACAGCGAATCTGGATCGCTGACGGGCGTGCGCAACAGATTCTGCGACTGGATGAAAACGGCAAGGTCACGCAGCGACTTGGCAACAAGGGCTCGAACTCAGGGCAGTTCAACTTGCCGCATATGCTTGCCGCCGACAAACATGGCAACCTGATTATCGCTGAGGTTGGTAACAAGCGATTTCAGCGGTTACTGCGTCGGTAGTTGCCGACTGGCGTTTTAACCAGCGGGTAGCGCCTTGCCGCTCAGGATTGCGGGGCAGTGCTAGACCGCAGTCATGTCGGTTGGAGCACCGTCGCGGATGGCTTCCCATTGCTCGAAGCTATACAACACCTCCCGTGCTTGCGAGCCGTTGTAGTCACCGACGATCCCGTCTTCAGCCATGTAGTCAATTAGCCGAGCAGCACGTCCATAGCCGATACCTAAATGACGCTGCAACAGCGAAACGCTTCCACGTCCCTCGGCCAAAATGATGTCGACAGCGCGGTCGTACAAGTCATCGCGGCTTCGGCCGCCGGGTTCATTGGTGCTGGTTGACGGTGCGACTTGCAGGTTCGTCAACTCCTCGCTGTATTCCGGTTCTCGATCGCTGAAGAAGTCGATGACACCGTTGACCTCGTCGTCACTGACGAACGTACCTTGAGCCCGAGTGACGTTACTCGTACCTGGTGCCAGATACAGCATGTCTCCGTTACCCAGTAATCGCTCGGCACCCATCTCGTCAAGCACGACGCGGCTATCCGTCCGGCTTGCTACTTGGAAGGAAACACGGGCTGGCAAATTCGACTTGATCAAGCCGGTGATGACATCCACTGTTGGCTTTTGCGTTGCTAACACCAAGTGGATACCAACAGCTCGAGACTTCTGGGCCAAGCGAATGATGTGCCCTTCAACATCCTTGCCCGACGTCATCATCATGTCCGCCATCTCGTCAGCGACGATAACGATACACGGCATGTTCTCTGGAATTTCGTCGGCTTCAGGACTGTCGGGATCGATCCCACAACGTTCCAGCACCTTTTCTTTGCCCAGCTTGTTGTAGCCATCCAAGTGGCGGACGCCGCTACGCGCTAAGAGGTCATAGCGTTCTTCCATTTTATCGACGGCCCATGCCAAGACGGCTTCCGCCTTCTTCATGTCCGTGATGACGGGGTGCATCAAGTGAGGAATCCGCTTGTACGGGCTGAGCTCGACCATCTTCGGATCGATCATCAGCATCTTGACCTCATCCGGCGTTCGCGTCATCAAGATCGACAAAATCAGCGAGTTCAAGCAGACGCTCTTACCAGTTCCAGTACGACCGGCAATCAGCAAGTGTGGCATCTTCGCCATGTCGACCGTTAACGGACGACCGCTAACGTCCTTACCGAGGAACAACGGAATCTGTGACTTCTCGATCTGCTTGTCCGAGGCTTCGATCAATTCACGAAGGCGGACCATGATACGTTTGTCGTTGGGCACCTCGATGCCAACAGTGTTCTTACCTGGAATTGGCGAGACGACACGAACAGCGGGCACTCGCAATGCGATCGCCAGATCATCGGCCAACGCCTGCACCTTCGAGACCCTTAATCCAGCTTCCAGTTCGAGTTCGAACTGCGTGATTACCGGTCCGGTGTCGATCTCCACGACTCGGATATTCAAGCCGAACTCTTGAAACGTCTTCTCCAATGTGACCGCGGCGATGCGAGCTTTCTTGGCCAGCAAATCGTAGGGAAAGTCTTCGGCATCTTCTAACAACTCACACGTCGGCAGTTGATACGCTTCGGGTAACGACGCATTGCTCGAAGCATCAAGCCGGCTGTGCAAGGCGTCGCGTCCTGATGTGGCGTTGATCGGTGGATTGACCTTGATGGGAGTTCGCGGCTCAGGTGTTTCCTCGATCTCGGCCTCTACTTCGTCCTCATCTTCCTCGACAAGCTCTGGTGCCGGTTTCGGTGGATTCACTTTGACCTTCGTGGGATCGTTCGACTCGCGCCGCGACATTCCGCCACGTCGGTCAACGTTTTCTGATGACGATAGCGCTTCACCGATCTTGCCGAACGCAATTCGGTTTAACAGCTTGGTTGGTGCCGTCGCCAGATTCACCGCGAAAGCGAATGGCGACAAATCTGTCACCAACACAAACCCTGAGGTGGCCGTCGCAAGCATCAACACAAGAATGCCCATGAAGGCGAACTTCGCCTCCAGCATCGCGACGCCCCATGCTCCGACCAATCCGCCGCTTCCGACGATCTGGCCGCCGAACAAACCCGGAGCCATTAAGTGCAAGATGACGCAGCCGCCACAAACCATCATGCTCCAGCCGATCATCCTTCGGGTGGGAGCTTGAATTGGGCGTCTTGCCAGCAACCGGACATCGACGACTATCATCGACAAGAGGACGAAATAGGACAGGATTCCGAATACCGATTTCAACAGCCAGGCAGCGTACGCACCGGGAATGTTACAGAGATTCTGAGCGCTGGCTTTCGCCGGGTAGACCAATTGCGCAGGCGGATCAGCAGGATCAAAGCTGATCAGGCTAAGTGCTATGAACACGCAAGCGGCCAATAGACCGAGCGCGATCACATCAGTGCGTAATCGGTGGAAATCAAACATGGGATCGATGGGCGCGCAATGAGCGCGTGGAGCACCGGTGGTGCTCGAAAAGTACAGTTCCTTGGTCCGCGCGCACTGGAAGTGTTATGGCGTGTGAAGTACGCACGGGAGAATCTGTGGAATGAGTGGGAAGAAAAGAGTTCCCGTGCGCCGCACCTGGGAGGAACGACGCACGGAAACGATCCCACGACACGCCACTTCGTGTACTCGTGATCTGCGAAAACTAAGTGCCGTTGCCGGCGCGTACAGCGACCGCAGAATGAAATGTCTCGTGAGGTGGATAGCAACCGGCTCGTTGGGGAAACGGCCTTTTGCTATCAGAATGTTTAGGAGGGGAGAGTCTTCTGACTCTGCACAAACATAGCACGTCGATGTCGAGACGATGCTTTTTGGCAACATGTCACGTTGCCTTTTCGCCTCACACGGTCAGGTTGTGAGGATTAGCGAAACTTGGCGGCGACCGAGTCGGTCAATTGGAGTGCGGCGACTATCGCCGCACTCCGAAGCCCTTATCCTTCGTCGGATTCGCGAAGGCTTGCTAAGACCGTGTAGTCCTCAAGCGTGGTGGTATCACCAACTTGCTCGCGGCCGGCAGCGATGTCTCTCAACAGGCGTCGCATGATCTTTCCACTACGAGTCTTTGGGACGGCAGCGGCAAAACGAATCTGATCGGGGCTTGCGATGGCTCCGATTTGTTTACGAACGTGGCCGATTAACTCTTGCTTCAAGTCTTCACTGCCAGCGCCCGAGGTCAACGTGACGAAGCAGCAAATACCCTCACCCTTCAGATCGTGAGGGAATCCAACCACGGCCGCCTCGGCGACTTGCTCGTGAGCCACCAGGGCGCTTTCGACTTCCATTGTGCTCAGTCGGTGACCAGATACGTTCAAGACGTCGTCGACTCGGCCCATGATCCAATAGTAGCCGTCTTCGTCGCGGCGAGCTCCGTCGCCAGCGAAGTAACAACCTTCGATTTCGCTGAAGTAAGTGTCCAGGAATCGCTGATGATCGCCATAAAGCGTTCGCAACATGTGCGGCCATGGCTTGCGCATCACCAACAAGCCGCCCGAGTTATCAGGCAAGCTGGTGCCATCCTTCGTGACGATGTCGGGCACGACACCGGGAAGTGGTTTGGTACAACTGCCGGGCTTGGTTGCGGTGACTCCTGGCAGCGGGCTCATCATGATGCCGCCAGTTTCCGTCTGCCACCAAGTGTCGACGATTGGGCAAGCCTCTTGGCCGATGACTCTGTGATACCACATCCACGCTTCCGGATTGATGGGTTCGCCAACGGTGCCCAGAAGTCGCAAGGTGGAGAGATCGTACTTGCTCGGCCATTCCTCGCCCCACTTGATGAATGCGCGGATGGCGGTCGGAGCGGTGTAGAAAATGTTGACCTTGTACTTCTCGACGATTTCCCAAAACCGGCCTTCGTCGGGCCAGTTTGGAGCGCCTTCGTACATGATGGTTGTGGCCCCGTTGGAAAGCGGGCCGTAGATGATGTAGCTGTGTCCCGTCACCCAACCGATGTCGGCAGTACACCAGTAGGTGTCGTCTTCCTTCAAATCGAAGACCCACTTCGAGGTCATCGTTGTTCCCAGCATGTAACCGCCGGTCGTGTGCAGAACACCCTTTGGTTTTCCGGTACTACCAGATGTGTAAAGAATGAAGAGCGGGTGTTCGGCATCCAATTCGACGGCATCGCAGTCGGCCGAGGCATCTTCCATCAGGTCATGCCACCAGAAATCTCGATCCGGCACCATGTTGACATCGGCGCCGGTTCGACGCACGACAACCACTTTCTCGACCGATGGTGATTTTTCGAGGCTCTCGTCGACGGCCGGTTTCAAGGGCAATTCTTTGCCGCGTCGCCAACCGGCATCGGCCGTGACGACAAGCTTAGATTGCGCATCATTGTTTCTCTCGGCAACAGCGTCGGCACTGAAGCCACCGAAGATGATCGAGTGAGTGGCGCCGATGCGAGCACAGGCCAACATGGCAATCGCCAACTCGGGAATCATGGGCATATAAAGAGTGACGCGGTCGCCCGGCTCGACACCGAGTTGCTTTAGGACGTTCGAGAATTTGCAAACTTCGCGGTGCAGGTCTTGATAGCGAAGTACTCGAGTGTCACCGGGCTCGCCCTCCCAGATGATGGCGGCTTTGTTCTTTCGCCAGGAGTCCAGGTGCCGGTCGATGCAGTTATACGACGCATTGATTTTTCCACCCAGGAACCACTTCGTGTCAGGCATGTCGCCTTCCATGACGGTTTCAAACGGCTGGTGCCAGTGCAAGTTTTCGTTTGCCAAATCACCCCAGAAGCCGGCGGAATCTTCGTTGGCACGGTCCCACATCTGTTGGTACTCATCCGGCTTGATGTTCGCTTGCTCGGAGAATTCGGCGGCAGGTGGGAAGGATCGATCTTCTTGCAGGACGCTGGTGATGGCTTCGCCAGAACTCATAATGTTGTCTCCTCTGAGGGGATTCGTCGCGAGGTGATTTTTGGGGAAACGTCGATAGTAGCGCGAAAGAATTCGACTGTCAAACAAGCCGTCGCGCGGGCGTGCCAAAGTAGCCATCACTCTCCGAGTGATGAGCTTGTCGGGGAAACTTAGGCTGACCAGAGAAGCGTGTTTTGGCTTACGGTTAGCCTAGACGCATCTTGAGACACTTCAGAATGAAGCTGGCGATGCATGGTAGATGACACCGATTCGCGTGGGCTCATCACTCGGAGAGTGATGGCTACTTTAATAGCTCGCCGAATGCGTTGACTAAGGGTGGCTCGGGAGCGCTTTGCATCTGTTCTTCGATGTACTTGGCAAGTAACTCTTTCACCTTCCGGTCTCGATCGGTCATGTCTTTGTCGGCGATCACGATTTCCTCGAGCGGCTTGTCGGTCAATCGGTAAAAGCGGCCGTCTCGGAAGTACTTGTAGTAGCGTGTCACAACAAAGACTTCGCGGCGAAAGCGTTCCTTGTCCCAGCCCGGTCGCGGGTCGTACCAAAAGAACGCGGCGTTCCGCATCGACAAGGCTGCTTTGGGGACTCGCCCTTTGAGCAGGAACAACTGGTGACTGAAGCTAATGCCGTCTCGACGACTGTCATCTGGTGGCTTGGCACCGGCAAGATCAAGAAGCGTTGCAAAGAAATCCGACGCGTCGACCATCACGTTCGAGACACCCGGCTTCATATACTTAGGACACCTCACAATCAGCGGAACATGGATTCCGGTTTGACGCGAGGTCGCCTTGCCACCATCGATCGTGCGGCCGTCTTTCATCTTCGAGTTGACCTTAAGATGCGTGCCGTTATCGCTGTAAAAGAAGACGACCGTGCTGTCAGCCAGCTTCCGCTTCTCGAGACCGGCCAACAAATTGCCGATGGTTGTATCCATGTATTCGATCATATCTTTCGCATACCGCAGGTCCGTCTCTTGCGGTTTCGACGGGTCCCAGCCTTCGGAATTTGGTGTTGGCTGAAACGGCCAATGCGGCAGTGCCATGGGATAGTAGACAAATCGTGGTTGATCCGGATGACGATCGAAAAAGTCCAAGATTTTCTCGACCCAGACATCTTCGCCATAGCGTCCCTTGTACGTCTTCAGGGTACCCTCTTCGCCCGTCTTGCCTTCGAGCATTGTGGGATTTGCGTAACGCGAGCCCTTGTCTTCAGTGTGCAAAGCGTGGAACAACGCGTACTCGTCAAACCCCCCGTCTTTGGGGTGCATACCAGTCGATCGCCGCTTGTTCGCACCTGGAAAATCAGGCGGATCGTAGGACTGCAATTGCCACTTGCCAATGATTGCCGTGGCGTAGCCGGCGGCTGAGATCGCGTGACCAAACGTCTTTTCTTTCGGGTCAAGAATCCCGAACGAACGCCAGTTTCGATGATTGTACTTGCCCGTCATCAACTGGATTCTGGTCGGTGTACACAACGGCTGAGAATAAGCGTGCGTAAACCGAACACCTTCGGCGGCCATGCGATCCAAGTTGGGCGTCTTGTAAGAGACACCGCCATAACAACCAAGCCCCTCGATGCCAACATCGTCAGCCATGATGAAGATCATGTTCGGCTTGTCGGCAGCCGTAGCCGAGCTACAGCTGGCAATGCAAAGTATCGCTATGAGAACGCGGATCATGGTTTGCCTTCGGATAACAGGCTTTGCTTCATCGTTTACCCGGATCATTTATGAACACCTGAATTCGTGGGGTTCGGAAGATTTGGCCCGACGAATTCAGGACGACCACGAATTCTCTGTGTTGATGGATGAATAATCCAGGTTTAACGATGAGACGTGGCACTTCTAAGTCTGTGCCGAGTACTTTTCCGCGAATTCCAAAACCCAGAGGTCAATCAATTCGGAAAACGAATCCATGTCGGCTTCGGACAAGAACTGAAAATGTGTGCGGTTGAAGGCTTCCTTGTTGCGGATCGTACTCTTCGCCGCCAGCTCGATGATGTGAGTCGAGGAAAACGGTCGCACGACCATTTCTAGTCGGCTGTAGAAATTCTCGGGCTTTCGTTGTCCCGAGAATCCCAGGTCGTCGCGAATCACTCGCCCGCCCCAACCTTTTTCGTCGACGACTGTCTTGTATTCGAAACCGGGGAAATGGTCGCTGACTTGTTGCAAGCAGTTCTCGATGTGCTCGGTCATCTCCAGGCGACACTTTGAGTGCAGGTTGCGCAAGTCTTCCTCGGTCATTGCCTTTTCGGCGGCGGCCCGGCTTTCGGCATCCTTCGAGCGCTGACCACGCTCGATCGCTCGTTCTAATCGCTTATCAAAATCCATCGTTGTCTTCTTTATGTCGAATTCAAGCTCTACCAAGTCGATCGATCGGTGAGCCTAGGCTGCGAATCTCTAAATTAGATTAACCGGAAAGCTTTGATCAAGCGACAATCGTAACGAAAGACTTCGATTTGGCGAATGGCTTTAATTGACGAGCCGATCGCTTACTGCAATTGGCTGACATCGACAACCTTCGCGATCTCAGGAAGTCGCTGACTGAGGTCGCTTGGCCGAGCGATGCGGTATTCAGGAACCTTTTCGCCCGGTGATAACTTTCGGAACGCGATGTTCATCTCGTGATAGGGTAAGACGAACGGATCGCGCCATTTACCGTTGTTTTCGATTCGCAGCAAATTACCACTGACATCGCTTCGCGCAATCAAGTTGCCTTGCGGATCCAGAATCTTCGCGACGACCTTGCATGACCTCTTATCAACAATCAAGGTACCGTTGATCAGAATCCAACGCTCACTATTAATCAGCTGGAGTTGTCCAATCTTAACCTCTTCGTCAATCGCAATTTCTGGTCGTTTTGGTTGAAATCGAGCTTGTCTTCCTGACTGAAGGCGTACGTCGATCACCACGATTGAGTCATCGTTCAGCGCCATCGCTACGGCCGTGTAACCAACCGCAATTTGGGTAATCCGCTGTTTCACAAACTTGAATTTGCCGCGTGAAGTGCCGGTGTCAGTATCGAATGCGCAAAGCTCCACATCTGCCCCCAGCTGTTCGGCCACAACGAGAATCTCATGGGAATGGTCGAGAGCCATGATGCTCGAGCTTGGAAGCTCAATCGAGGTCGCATCAAAGCTCGCACGCGGGTTGATCAAACAAATTTCCTGAGTTGAGTCCCGCTTGACCTTTGCGATGATCATTCCACTCGGGTTGAACTTGATGAACTCAGCATTTTTTTCGCTGTAAACTGTCTCCCCAGTTTCCGTTGATATGCACCTGTGGTCTTCGCCGTCTTTCACCACAACCAGCGTGCCGGCTAGATCTATGCCGACAACATCTCCAACAATTCCCTTCAAGCCCACAAAGGACTCAACATCACCGAACGACGTAACACCAAAGAGATGAACGAATTCACCATCTTTGACGGCCGCCATGACCCCATCGCCCTTTTTGAATCGGCGACGTTGATCAGCGAGGACAAGCGAGCCGTTGTGCACAACTTCGAAATTCAATGAACGCGAAAAGTCGGGCGGTCTCATGGGCGGCGCGGTCGCTATGTTCCAGGAGCCGCTTCGGGTTAGCATCGCTTTTCCCCATGAATCGCCGATTTCGTGGACCGATGGACCACGATTCGCTTGCGCTAGCGCGTTTGGCAGCCTGGCAATATCGTTTGGTTGCGCAACGACGTTCTTTCTCACGGGGCCGGCGTCAAGTGAAAGAAACTCGCTAACACCAAGGATTAAAAGGCAGCAGCAAAACACGAGTTGCACATAACCAATGAACTCGGCCCACATGCCTTCGATGCGTCGGCCTCGCTTGCTCCACGTCACTTTCCTTGTAATGGAAATATATGAGAAGACACCAAACACAAGCGAAATCAAAAGAAACAATCCGCCAGTACCCACACTCGCAGGCTCTGGCGGACCAGTTCTGAGCGGCGCCCAAATCGCAAGAATTGCGATCAAAATACCGAAAAATAGCGCAATGCCAAGCTTCAGTGCGATTGGCCCTGGCAAGGAATCACGACCGCTCGATTGACTCTGATAACCGCGCGAATGATTGGAACGGCGCGAGCTGGAAGCCTTTTGGCGTCTCTTTCGAGCTGGTGGAATGTCATGCTCAAAGTCATCGAAGAGGTCATCGTCCGGTAAGTCGACTTCGATCTCAGCGCCGCATTCCTTGCACTCGACCACTTTGCCAGCCAGTCTATCGGGAAATGCATAGCCCTTGTCGCACTCAAGGCATCGCTGTTTGATAGGCATGGACGGAGGCCCTCGCTGGATTCAAAGCATCGAAAGTATATCAGTGACATTAGAATAGACGTCTGATATTCACGATTCAATCTTCTTAGGCAACTGCTGCCTGAGAACGCCGCCTGATTACCATGAAAGATCTCAATGCCAATCGACGCCAAAGTTTTTGGCCTGATCATGACTCCGAGCCTCTTGGCTTGGATCGTCTTCATTTATAGAAAAAGACGCGGGCAATCTTTCTTGCCCATGGAGCCCCAGATAGCGGCCTCATGGAATCTGTTTACACCAACATTAGCTGCTTTCTGGTTGTCGCTAAACTTGGTTTCCATCATTGCCACTTGGGTGCTTCCAAGCTCGGTTAACGCTGAAGCAAAGCCGGTGCCAAGCTTGCAGTCGCTGCAAACCATGTGTTTCCTGAAGTCGTTTTGGTTAGTGATTCTGATCCCTGCACTGTGCTCGCTCGATGCCACAAAGCTTCGTGATTTTGGCATTCGACGCACGCAGCTTGCCCGGCAAACTATCGATGGCGTCTTTGCGTTCCTTCTCAGCTTGCTGCCCGTGTATGCCGTCTTGTTAGCCACCGCTTCGCTCCGATCGCCGGACTCAGAACATGAATTCTTACAATTGTTGCGAGCCGACAATCGGGTCGAGGTCATTGCCTGGCTCGCACTAGGAGCCGTCATTCTAGCGCCGATGGCTGAGGAATTGATCTTCCGAGTGATCTTGCAAGGCTGGCTATCAACGCGGCTGCCAGTTTGGCTGTCAATTGGCATAACGTCGCTGGCTTTCTCGATGATCCACGGTTTTCCCGATATGCTGCCGCTCTTGCCTCTGTCGATCATGCTGGGCTACGTCTTTCATCGACGCAACAGCTACTGGGCCACCGTTTTTGCTCACGCCCTTTTTAATCTGCAGAACGTTGTGCTCACGCTGGTGTCAGAGAATCAATAGGATGCGTGCAGAGAAGCCCGGCTTCTGCGAGAGAGGGTTTCCGGAAATCAAAACAAGTATTGTCAATCAGTGTCTTCAGCCGCGGCTTTTCACTATGAATTCCGGACGGCTTCTGGAAGAAGCCGTCCTTCTAAAACTCAATCACCAGACCAGCAAGCAAACGCCTCTCTCGACTAAATCGGCCAACGTTGATACGCTTTTTGGCTCGAAACTTTTCAGAGAATTGAGACGACATGCAATTTCCACCAGTCGAAGAGCAACTGGCCCTCATTCGTCGCGGCGTCGAAAAGATTGTGCCCGAGAATGAATTGGCCGAGAAGCTCAAACAAAGCCGCGATTCCGGCAAGCCGCTGCGCGTCAAATACGGCATCGATCCAACAGGCGTTGACCTCCACCTTGGTCACACTGTGCCAATGCGCAAAATGCGTCAATTCCAAGAACTCGGCCACCAGGCCGTCATAATCATCGGCAATTACACCGCACTGGTTGGCGATCCCAGCGGTCGCGACGAAACGCGGGCTCGCTTAACGGCCGAGCAAGTCGAAGCGAACGCGGTCGATTACTTGAACCAGCTGTCAAAAGTCCTGGACCTCGATAAAGCGGAAGTCGTTCGCAACGGCGATTGGTTCTCTGCCATGAACTTTGCCGAGATGCTCGAACTTTGCAGCAAAGTTACCGTGGCGCAACTTCTGACTCGGGACGACTTCAGCCAGCGATTTAAAGAGGAAACGGCAATCTACTTGCACGAGTGTCTCTATCCAATCATGCAAGCATGGGATTCGGTCAAGATCGCAGCAGACATCGAACTTGGCGGCACCGAGCAACTCTACAGCTTCATGCTGGCTCGCGACTTGCAGCGTGACCAAAAGATGAGTTGCCAAATCGGCGTCATGTCTCCGATTTTGGTCGGGCTGGACGGAATCCGCCGTATGGGCAAGAGTCTTGGCAACTACATCGGCATTGGTGAATCGGCTTACGAGATGATGAAGAAGTTCATGCAGGTGCCTGACGACTGCATGAAGATGTACTTCGAGCTACTCACAGACCTGCCGCTTGACCAAGTCGACGGGTTGCTCGCAGGTCATCCCAAGGAAGCCAAGACAACTTTGGCGAAAACAATCATCACCGAATATCACGACGCCGCCCACGCCGACGAAGCAGCAGCTCGCTGGCAACGAGAAATCGGTGGCGGCGGTCTTCCCGCAGACATTCCCGTGGCAACGATCTCTCGGGCTGACCTGAAGGAAGAGGCCGTGCCGGCAGCAATCTTGTTAAAGCTGGCAGGTTTATGTCAGTCGACCGGAGAAGCTCGCCGATCCATCAAGCAAGGCGGCGCCTACATCGGTGAAGACAAACAACGAATCGAACAGGACCAGACAATCACACCAGAAAACGGTATGATGCTATGGGTCGGCAAGAAACGCTTTTGCCGCCTCGAGGTCAGCGATTAGTGACGATCGTTTAACACCCATCAAACATAAGACATCTGCATGGTAACCCGAAGCGTGAGCGAGGGACGCTCACACGTGTCCGCGAAGAATCAGTGTTGCTTGTGAACACGCTTGACCATCCCTCGCTCACGCTTCGAATTACCATGTGCGGTAAATCCACACGTGTCCAAAGAACATAACAACAAGGTCTTTATTGAAACCGTCGGCTGTCAGATGAACGTACTGGACAGCGAATTGGTTGTCGGTGCGCTGCGCAATGAAGGCTATGAATTGACCGACGACATCAAACAGGCGGACACCGTCCTGTTCAACACGTGCAGCGTTCGCGAGCATGCGGAACATAAGATTTACAGCCAGTTGGGACGTATGAAATTCAGCAAACGGTACCGTCCCAACCAAGTCATCGGTGTGATGGGCTGTATGGCTCAGAAGGATCAAAAGAAGATCTTCGAGCGTGCGCCGCATGTGGACATTGTTGTTGGCACCGGACAATTGGGCGAGATTCCGGAACTGGTCGATCAAGCTCGATCGAACCGTAGACGATCGCTAGCAGTGAGCCTTGGCCGACGTGACGGAAGTCGCAACCAAGTGGCTCAAAGTTTCGAGAGCTACGATCCACTCCGCGATCCCGAAATGAGACCCTCGCCGTTTCAAGCATACGTGCGAATCATGATCGGCTGCGACAAGTTCTGCACATACTGCGTCGTCCCAACAACACGGGGCCCCGAACAGAGTCGCCCACCAAGTCACATCGCCAGCGAAGTTCGAACTTTGGCCGGGCAAGGTGTCAAAGAGGTCACGTTGCTGGGACAGACAGTTAATAGCTACAAACATACCGAGGACGGCCAACTGTACCGCCTCTCGGAGCTGCTGGAATTGATTCACGACACCGACGGCATTGAACGCATTAAGTTCGTGACGAATTATCCGCGCGACATGACCGTTGATCTGCTGGAAGCCGTCCGCGATTTGAAGAAAGTTTCGCGTTACTTGCACGTTCCCGCGCAATCGGGATGCAACGAAATGCTGAAAGCCATGAAACGCGGCTACACGGTCGAGGAATACCGCGAGATGATGGAGCGCATCAACTCGATCGTTCCCCGCGCGGCCGTATCCAGCGACTTCATTGTTGGCTTCTGCGGCGAGACTGACGAAGCATTCGAAAAGAGCATGGACTTGATCCGTGAATGCCGTTTCAAGAACAGCTTTATCTTCAAGTATAGTGCTCGACCAGGCACAAAAGCTGACGACATGATGCCCGATGACATCCCCGAGGATGTCAAACGCGAGCGGAACAACCGCATGCTCGACCTGCAAAACATGATCAGCGAAGAAGACAACGCCGAGTTCATTGGCGAACAGGTCGAAGTCTTGGTCGAGGGGCCCAGTAAGCAAGCCATTAAATCGGGCGAGGCCGACGGGGATGCTCTGAAAACTCAGCTCGTCGGTCGAACGGACTGCGACCGCATTGTTGTCTTTGAAGGCAACCCAAGATTGGCAGGCTCACTGACAAACGTCGAAGTCCATGACTGCACGGCAACGACATTGATCGGCTCGATCGTCACCCGCGAAGTGCAGCATGGTTCAGGCGAGTTGCTGCCGATCTTGTCCTAGGTCAGGGCGCAGCTCAATAGACCGTGCGAAACTCGCCCGAACAAATCAACACCAAGCAGACCTGCGTTAGGCCATCGATCCGTGACTTGCTGGCTTCAATGAACCGCAAGCTGGCCGCAGCCTCCGTATTCGATGGCGGACGAGCCAGCAGGCGTTCGTACGCTTGTTCAACGGGATTAGCCGATGACGAGACTTCGCTGGCGAGCCGCTTGGCTGACTCGATCACAAAGTCGCTGTTCATCAAGAACATGGCTTGCTTGGGCAAGGTCGTTAGTCGCCGCTGTCCAACAACACCGTTGGGATCCGGAGCATCGAAAACCGTCATCACGTCCAATAGATGAGCCCGCGGGCTTGGCAAGAAGATGCTGCGATAGGCAACATCATCGGTGAGATCGTTGACGACAAAATCTCGCCGCCCGATTTCACTTTGTTTCTTGATCTTCGCTTTCGACAGCTCGGCAATCTGAGACGTTTTCGGAACGGTCGGATCAAGCTGGCCGCTGACCGCCAAGATGCTGTCGCGAATCGCTTCACCTTCGAGCGGTTGCGGAGCAAATCGCCAATGCAAACGGTTACCCGGGTCCATCGCAAAAGCCGCTCCATCGTGACTGGTGCCAAGCATCCACGTGCGACTTAAAACAATGTTTCGAATCAATCGCTTGATCGACCATTCTTCATCGATGAAACGAATCGCCAAGTGGTCGAGCAACGGCTGATTGATTGGCTTCGCGCCGAGGGCACCGAAGTTATCTGGCGTGTCGACCAAGCCAATTCCAAACAAATGTTGCCAAACCCGATTCACGAACACGCGTGCCGTCAACGGATTCCGCCGATCCACAATCCAAGCTGCCAACTGCTCACGGCCACTGGCATTCTCGGGAATTGCGGGAGCGCCGTAACTCAATAGTTGCGGAACGCCTCGCGGCACAAGCTCAACCGGAGCATCACGGTTCCCTTTGTCATACAATTGCGAATCGATGATCTTCTCGGCATCAGCAACGGCCATCGCTGAATCGGGAAGTTCGACCTTTTGTTTGGACAATTCAACAACAACGTTCTTTTGTTCTTGAACGTAATCTTCAGCGGCGATCAAGTCGGGATCAATAACCTTCTTCCAATCGATCCCTTTGTCCTTCCAATACTTGCGATACTGCTCGCGTCCTTTGATCGTGCTGCTGTACTTCGCCTGCTCTTCCGAGCGTTTCTTTTCATAGGCTTCGTACTTCGCCACGCGATCCCAACCATCGAAACCCAGCGGAAACTCTTTCGAGTGTTCGGCCCGAACATTCGTCTCAACGGCTGACAGATTTCGAGTACTCCGAAAAATCCCTGCCAACGCATAGTAGTCTCGCGCTGAAATCGGATCGTACTTGTGATCATGGCAACGAGCACAATTCACCGTCAGCCCCATAAACGCCCGAATCGTTGTGTCGATCTGCTCATCAGCAACATTCAGATCAAACTGCAAGACGTTTCCTTCATTCAACGTCTTCGGTCCCAGCGTCAGAAACGCAGTCGCGATCACAGCATCGTTGTATTCACGAACATCATGCTTTGCGGGAGCCATCGCCTTGACCAGCAAATCACCAGAAACTTGATGCCGTACGAAGCAGTCAAAAGGCAAGTCTTGATTGAACGCCTCAACCACCCAATTGCGATACTTCCACGCCAGCGGATACGTCATGTTTCGAGTGTAACCGCTCGATTCAGCGTACCGAGCCACATCTAACCAGTGACGACCCCAGCGAACACCAAAAGCATCCGAGGCCAACAGCCGATCGACGACCTTCGAGAAAGCTTCCACATCGGATGACGAGTCGTTGACGAATTCTTGAATCTCGCTGACTGTCGGCAGCAACCCCGTCAACTCAAGCGTCGCTCGACGAATCAGCGTACGCCGATCCGCATCGGCAACCGGCATGATGCCGGCAGCCTCGAGCTTCACCAGCACAAAGTAGTCCAGGTCATCTCGCGGCCAGCTCTTGTCAACCACCTTAGGCAAATCACGCTTTACGGGAACTTGGTAAGCCCAATGATCTTCGGCGTCGATTTGAGTAATCGGTCGAGAAACACCGTCGCGTGGATCGGATGCACCATCGCGAATCCACTTTTCGAAGTCGGCAATGATGTCAGCAGCAAGCTTCTTGCCCGGTGGCATTTCGACTGATTCATGTCGTAAAGCTGCCAGGATTCCACTGTTCTTAACGTTACCAGGAACAACGCTCTTTCCGCTGGCTCCGCCTTTTCGAATGCCGCTGAGAGTATCAAGTAGCAACCCGCCCTCTTGTTTCTTGGCCGATGCAGAGTGGCACTTGTAGCAATGCTTCACCAAGACGGGGCGAATCTTTGCCTCGAAGAACGAAAAATCGTCGGCACCAACAGCCGCACTGGCAGTGCTGATACTGATTGACACTATCAAGACGAGAATTCGCTGCGGCATGGTCGACTCATGATGAAATGGTGAGGCTCACTGCTAATCATTCTACTGTAATCGATGCGGCAAGGACATTGCGATCGAATTGCGCTGAGCACGTTCTCGGCGCCGGCAAGAGAGAGGCGATAGCTTCTCATCCCGCCGCAGATAGCAACCGCGCAAAAGTGTTGTTAAAGTAGATTCTCACCATTTGTAAGCGGAGTTCTATTCATGATTGATTACAAACACTTGGCGATCGTTGTTCTGGTTCCGATGTTCCTGATTGGATGCGGCGGCGAATCGCCTCAAAGTAATGACTCGCCACGAGACGGAAGTGGCACCCCAGCCAAAGGCGAAGACATTGAACCGCCACCCGAAGCAGACGACGAAGACTCGGTCAAGGCGCTCGCTTCGCTGGCGACGTCCGTCAAGAAGGACTCGGACGGATTAATCATCGAGGTCAACTTTCGTGGAGCCACGATCGCCGACACGGCCCTCGACAACTTAGCGGGTTTGAAGCGAGTTCGATCTGTGCTGCTGAACGAAACAGCGATCACGGACGATGGGCTAAAGGCGATTGGCAAGTTGAAGACGCTGACAAATTTGGACCTTCGCGGTTGCTCGGTGTCGAATGAAGGCATCGGTCACTTGGGCGAGCTAACGCAGCTTCGAGCCCTCAGACTTTCTGGCGAAAGCGGTGCCACCACCGTCGATGACGACGGAATGGAAAGCGTTAGTAAGCTGACGAATCTGAAGGCCTTACCGCTCGACTTTCTGTGGGTCAGCAAAGATGGGCTAGCAAAGCTCGATGGTTTGAAGAACCTGGAAGAGTTGTATCTTAAGAAGGCACTGATCGACGACGATGCTCTGGCCGGGCTGTCGCAGTTTCCCAAGCTGAAGAAGCTGCGGATTGCTCAAACCAGTATCACGAACGACGGGCTTGCCCACTTGGCGAAGCTGAAGACGCTCGAGGAACTGGATTTGAGCGAGAACAGCGGCATTTACGACGACGGTTTGTCGCACCTGAAGCCGATGAAGCAACTAACGCGATTGAATCTTTGGCGAGTTCCAATTTCGGACTTCGGCGTCGAGCATCTACAAGGATTGACAAAGCTGCAATGGCTCAACCTCGACAACACGCAACTGAGCGACACTGGTCTCGAATGGCTGAAAGAGATGAAAGCATTGACGTTCTTACACCTTGGGTCGACCCAGATTTCGGATGCGGGATTAGTCCATCTTGAGGGACTTACCAGCCTGAAGAATCTCATCGTCACGCGTACCTCGGTCACCGAAGCCGGCACGGAATCGCTTTCAAAGAAGTTGCCGAAGACGGAAATTCAACTGAATTACTTAGGCAACGAAGCCGGCTAAAAGGCTGTTTAAGCAGTCGCATTTGCGTGGGTTCAGAATTCACAAAAAACAACCCACCCTCCGACTTGCGAGCCACCACGAATATCCCTATTTTAATTGACTCTCAAAAGAGAGCCCAAGTGGCGGAATTGGCAGACGCGCTAGGTTCAGGACCTAGTGGGATTAATTTCCCGTGGAGGTTCGAGTCCTCTCTTGGGCACCTTGACTGGTAAGGACTTACGTCGTTTTAGGCGTAAGTCCTTTTTTCATGACTAACCAGAATGTGAGCGCCGTTGGACTTGCGTAGTGTTTGCGTGTAAACGTCAGCTTAAAAGCGTAGCGGTCGGCGACGGAAAAACGTAGCGCTTTCTTGTTGTTGATCTCGTCCGGTAGGTTGACAGAGTCGTCAGACGAGCGTTGCTTTTGGTTATTTCGTCTTGCTTCGTCGGCGGGTCGAGTTTGAATTGGGAATGTCATCCTGGAGTAATGACGATGCGAAACGTTTACGAAAATCGCCGCCTTAGACACGGCATCGTGCTAGTCCTTTGGTCGATGGGCGCATGTGCCACCGTTGCGGCCGACGACGCGGGCGTCCACCAGATCGTCAATCTTTCCTTCAACGAAGGAAGCGGCGATGTCGCCAACGCCCAGGGCGCGATCCTGAATCACGG
>PBMZ01000220.1 GCA_002722955.1 Planctomycetaceae bacterium
AAATGCAAAACCAAAATCCTTGCGAACACTTACTTGAGATCGCGTAACACTTCGCCTTGAGATCGCGTAACACTTCGCGATTTCCGTCCAGTTTGGCATAATCGAAGAGCTAGTTCCGATGCCGTGTCTCTCACTATGGCGGGCCATTCGATGAATGCCAGTTTTTACATCGTCGGAAGAGGCTGCTTCAGCCTACTGCTTTCAGCCTTTCTTTTGATTGGAGGCGTTTCGAGTTTCACTGAGACGCTCTGTGCCGACGAAATCCCAGTAACGCCGCTGCCAGACGGGCTCCCCGGCGAGGTGCGCGTCTTTCGAGGTCATAACGTCCACATTCCCAGCGTGGCCTTTTTGCCAGACGGGCGTCGAGTCGTGTCGTGTTCATATGACGGGACGCGGATTTGGGACGTTGAGACTGGAAAACGTGTGCTGGACATCAGGCCGGGTGGTCTTGCTGCACTTCATCCGGCTGGCAAGGAAATGGCGATCCGGTTTGGTTCTGCGATTCGGTTCTTCGATGTCGACTCCGGCAAAGTCTTGCGGGAACTGAATCCGCAACCAACTGATGTCACCACCAAGATGACGTTCAGCGCCGACGGCAAATTGCTGGCAGCAGCGGGTCCCGAGAAAATCATCCGCATCTGGGACGCCGAGACGGGCAAGCGAGTTCATGAATTGAAAGGCCACACAGCGCACGTTAAGGCGTTGGCCTTTCATCCGAGCGGCAAGTCTTTGATCAGCGGCGCCAACGACAAAACGATTCGTGTTTGGGATTTGGAAACAGGCAAGGAGTCTCGCAAATTTCACGGCACGAAATTCGACCAATTGTCGCTGCAATTCTCGAATGACGGACGACATGTGGTCTCTTGCGGATACTACACAAACCTGAAGTTGTGGGATTTCGAACAAGGCACGCTCGTCCGCGAATTCTATGGTCACATTGCTGGCGTTCATCGAGCCGTCTTTGCGCCGGACGGTCGCCGATTGATTAGTGTGGCCGACGATCAAACGCTGCGTTGCTGGGACGCTCAAACTGGACGCGAGTTGGCTCGATTGGAAGGCCATCAAGACTACGTGCTCAACGTTTCGATCTCGCCCGATGGTCGCTTCGCGGCTTCCGTCAGTGGTGGTGACAGCGAAGACGGCAAGTGGGGCGGCGGCGACGACTTCACAGTTCGCATCTGGCGATTGCCGCAGTTGTCGATCGTTGATGAGAAAAAGCCAGGCTTGAATCTGGTCAACATCGAAGGTGGCAGCGGTGGAGAATATGCAAAGCTGGGCGGCATCGGCGCCGACGTCTTGTCGATCGATCTATCTCGTGATGGCCGCCTGTTGGCAACGGGCGAGAAGAACGGAAACGTCCGCGTTTGGGAGGTCGAATCCAATCGGCCAATCGCGCGCTTCGAAACGCATGAAACAATGGTTCGCGCCGTTGCTATCTCGCCCGACGCGAAACAACTCGTTACGGGAACTCACGGAAAGAAACTGCGCTTGTGGGACATGAAGTCGCGGCAAGAATTGCTCGAGTGCCCCGACGTCCCTAGCCAAGTGTTAGGTGCCGACTTCCTGCGCGATGGTCGAGTCGCCTTTGGAGTGCATGGTTCCGTCAACATCTGGAACACCGAAACCAACAAAGTGACACGGCTGAAGCCAGTCAACATCCATCCGCACATGATCGCGACCTCGCCCGATGGAAGTTTGGTTGCGGCGGCTTCGCATGATTTGTTGGTTTACGTTTGGGACACTTCCAGCGGCGAGCTGCTTCGCTCGCTAAAAGGTCACACGGACGAGGTCATGAGTGTTGGCTTCAGTGTTGATGGTCTGCAAGTTGCCAGCGGCTCGCGCGACAAGACCGTTCGCTTGTGGGATGTGCAAAGCGGGAAACAATTGAAGACGTTCCGCGGTCACTCGGATTGGGTTTGGAGTGTGCGGTTGCTACCCGACGGCCGACGATTGATGAGCGGAGGCGGTTCAAATGGCGGCTCGATCCGAACGTGGGACATCTTGACGGGCGAGCAAATCTGGTGGGCCGGCAATGACTCGAAGATCACTCGACACCTACGCGTCACTCCGGACTCTCGCTTTGCGGTGGCATCCAATTCGGCCGCCGTCAGCATTTTGAGATTGCCGGGCTTGAGAAACACGACCGAGTTGGAACGGTACGAGTTAGCTCGCCGCAACGAAGGCCCAAGCTACCGCATCGCGATCCTTGACTTTGTCGACAAAGGCCCGTCGGTCGAACTGGCTCCGTTGCGAAAAGCGATTGCGGAGTTGTTAACAGCAAGATTGTCACAGTATCGCCGCATCGATGCCGTCGAGCGTTTACAAGTCGAACAATTCCTGAAAGAAACCAAACTGGGAGCCAGCGGCCTTGTCGACGCCACGACCGCCCAACAAGCCGAAAAGGTGTTAACGGCCGAGTATCTGCTTTCGGGTACGTTTTCCGGCGAAGGCAAGAAAATCACGCTCGACGTCACACTCGTGAAGGTCGGTGCTCCGGAACCGGTAGCCCAGTGGAGCGTCAGCGGTCCGGCTGCCGATTTGTTTTCGATCGAGCAAGATCTGACCAACAGGACGTTGGGTGCGTTCGGAATCAAGAGACCAAAACTTGAGGACAATCCGCCATCTGAATCGAAAGACAGCCCGACAGTTGCCGTTCTTTCGTTTCGCAATCTTGGGCAATTGAACTCGACCAACGATTCGTCGACCCGTGAAAAGGTCGATTCGCAATTGGAGTCGATGCAAGCCGGCATCGGCGAATTCCTGCAAGCCACGCTATCGGCTTTCCCCGATATCAAGTTGGTTGACCGCGAGGATCTCGACGCAGTACTGGCCGAACAAGAGTTGGCTTTATCCGGAATCACAGACCGAGCGACTGCGGCACGCATCGGAAAAATCGTCGGCGCGAAGCGGTTCATCTATGGGTCCTTCATCCAAAGCAATTCCAAGATCAGCATCATCGCTCGACTGGCCGACACCGAGACCGCGACGATCTTGCACACGGAAATCGCTGATGGCACTGCCGATGATATCGGTGCCACTCTTGAGAAACTGTCGATGCGGCTGGCGCGCAGCATGAATGTGCAGTTGCCGAAGAACGCTGAACTACTGGTGCAGCGATCCGTTCCGATTCGAAAGTTAGAGGCCGCCGTTTACGGTTCTCGCGCGATGGCGATGGTTCGCAAAGGCAACTTCGATGCCGCGTTTCAAGACTTCGATCGGGCCTTGTTGGTCGAATCCAATAACCTCGAACTGAGGAAGCAATACGTCCGGGCACTCTATCGATTGGGAAGAACGGACAAGCTGATTGAGTTGGCTGAAGAAACGCTTGCCATGGCGATTCCCAAGCATCTCAGTTTACTGAAGAGCACGATTTACGCTTATTACTTAAACAGCCTGTTGCGTTCCGGCGAACATACAAAACGTGTCGAAGTGGCCAGGCAATACGCGAAGGAATTCCCCGGCAGTAGCTACAAACAACGTAGAGCCCGCGCTGCGGAAGCTCGATCGTTGCGAGGATCGAATCGGCGCAGCGAAGCGATCGCGTTGTTAGAAGCCGAGGTCATGAAAGCCGAGGCGTCCAATGACGACATCCGCTTCGGCGACGAGCTAGCGGAGCTGTTCAAATTCTACGACAGCGAACTGAGTTTCTATCAAGGAGGCAGTCGCGTACCGAAAGTGACCGAAGAGAGCGCGGCTCGCGCGGTGGAAGTGGCCGAGCGATTGCTGGCTCACTGCAAGGGACGCAAAGGCCGATCGGCAGCCTACTGGGGACGCGTGCTTGTCCCGCGAGTCACCACGTTGACTTACTACAAGGAAGGCAGTCGCTACAGCAAATTCTACTTGGACGTCGACGAACGCATCGACTTCCTGAATCGAGCCCGCAGCGTCTTCGCCTGGGATCGTGAAATCTTGTCCCGAGCAGCCTTCGAATTAGGCAAGCACTCAGATCGCGGCGAGCGGTACGATGACGCACTGCAAGGATTTCGAGAGTTCCTGCAAATCAAGTTTTACAATCCAAGCGGAGTCATCTCGAGCTACGACCGCAGCTACATTCAGCCCAACGATTGGATTGATCATCAGATCGAGGCTCAGTACCGAATCGCTCGCATTTTGCACGAGGATATGGACAAGCGCGACGAACCGATCGCCGCCTATCAAGAGTACGTGCAAAAGTATGGACTGGCGACGTTTCACGGCCCACACGTATCCAAAGGGTTAACGGACCTTGTCGTTGAACCAGAGTTTCCAGAAAAGTCTGTGCTGCTATGGGGCGGTGCCACCGAAGCACTCAAGTCATGGCAAAAGGTCTTAACACCGTTGGGCTACACCACGCATACGGTTCGCCAGTACCACCTGACCGCGGCGGATCTCGCCCCGTATGACATTGTGATCTTGATCCGATCCGGCGACATTCCATTCGACCCGGTCGACACGTTAGGGCTTCGCTCCTACGTGGCCACGGGTGGTTCGTTGCTGGTCGTCTTATCGCCAGCGTATGAAGGCGCAACGCCAGGGATTCATAATTGGTTGCTTTCATACTTCGGAGTGAAGGCGGGAGCGGATCACATCGAAACGGCGCCGGCGAGCTTTATCAATTCGGAACACCCCATTACCAGCAAGGTTCCGGCAGCGACGGCTCGCCATGCTGTTAGTCTGACCGTGCCACAGGGAACGAGTTTGATCGAATCCGATGGAAAGACCGTGTTGGCAGCAATGCCGTACCGTCACGGCCAAGTTGTCGTTTCGTCGTTCGGTCAGTGGCTGTTTCCCGATCCAACCATCTATGGCAACGGTTGGCAGCGCCACTTGAATTGGTATTACGGATCAACGAGATCGCTGAAATCGATGCCAATCGAATCGTTCACGGGCACGAACGCGACACTGCTCAAGCAAACGATCGATTGGCTTGCCAAGAAACCCGATGATCTCGCTGAGAAGCGTTCGGTGTTCCAAGCCGCTTGGCTTGCACTTCGCCAATTCGAAGGCCGCGCGATCGAGCGATCCAGCATGACGAAGGCCATGGATGACTTGATCGATCAAACTGCCAGCGACTGGCGCGAAGAAGCCCTGTGGCTGGCCGGTGAAGCTCACCAACGGCTGAATTACTTCTACACGAAGTACCATTTACACTGGCCAACGTATGGATGGAGTCGCAGCGATGGCACGTTGCAACTCAAACGCGATTACTTCGAAACATTGATTGCCGACTATCCCGACAGCCCGCTGTTAACAACAGCGCAATGGCGAGCCGTCGAATGTGATCGCCGTGCAATCATGCGAGGTTGGACGTCATCAAGACATTCGTTGAGTGAAGAGGTGACGAGTAAACTGATCGCTGATTACGAAAAGGTCACCGCCCCCGAAGGCAGTTACCCTTGGGCATGGGCCAAGTGGCGCATCGGTCGGCTTCATTTCTTCAGCGAGAATTACGAACAAGCGATCGAGCAATTCCGCCAAGTCAGCGAAAGGATGCCACCGTGTCCTCTGAAGATTCTGGCTCTGCTAGATATCGCCAATTGCTCACAAAAACTCGATAGGCCCAACCAAGCCAAGAAGGCTGCCGAAGCCGTCATGGCATTACCAAACGTCGAATGGTGGGACCGAGCGTACGAACGCGTCTGTCCCTTGCTTGGACGCAGCGGAAACAGCAAATACTTCGCGTCACGCGTACTTCGCTAGCGCACAAAGCAGCCCGGCTTTTCACAAAAGCCGGGCTGCTAACACGTATGCCTCAACAGAACAATGCACTTTCAACATTGCTCGAACTACCAGATACGATAACATGACATCAGCAACTTTTGATCCATTTGCCCAAGTCCAAGGAGACTAGAATGTGCACCGTTGAAGATCCTCGACCCATTTGCTTGGATTGTGTGGAACCATTCGAGATAGTTCCCGAGTTAACTCCGCTCACCGCCGATCGACGCGGTTTCCTAAAGACGGCCGCTGGCGTGACGGCGGGAATCGGAGCCCTCGGCATTCTGAACGGTAACGCGATCGGCGAAGAGAAAAAGAAAGCCAAGGCCGAGAAACCTGCCGAAGCACTGATTAAGGAACTGTTCAGCACACTGTCCGACGATCAAAAGTCGAAGATCACGCTGCCCTGGGATCATGGAGCCAAGAAGGGCCGCACGGCGACTCGGTTGGGCATGTACAATCGCCCATATGGCAATCAGCGGATTGACCAACATTACACAAAGCCGCAGCAAGAACTGGTCAATCGGATTCTTCACGCGATCTGCTCGGACGACGATGGCTTTCGGCGAATCAGTCGTGATGGCGAGTGGGATTCGACCGGAGCATTTGAGCGTTGTGGCAGCCATATCTTCGGCGACCCATCGGGCGACGAACCGTTCGCGTGGTTGTTTACTGGTCATCACCTGACGGTGCGTTGTGATGGCAACAGCTTGCCCGGCGCGGCGTTTGGCGGACCCGTCTACTATGGACACCTAGAGCACGGCTACAGCAAGCACAATGTGTTCAATTACCAAACGAAGAGTGCGATGGCCGTCTTCGAATCGCTGAATCCGGCGCAGCAAAAACAAGCGATCGCGGATGGAACTCCCGGAGAGAAAGCCAAGTCTATTCGCCTCCATGGCAAGGATCAGAAGCGACCCGGTATCGATGTTGGGGACCTCAGCGCAGACCAACGCAAGTTAGTCGATAAGGTCATGCGTGACGTCCTGTCGCCTTACCGAAAAGAAGACGTCGACGAAGTTATGGAAATCGTCAAGGCGAACGGTGGAATGGACGAGATGCATTTGGCCTTCTACGCCGACAAAGATCGCCCGCAAGAAGGTGAGCCTTGGCACTTCTGGCGATTGGATGGTCCGGGATTCGTCTGGAATTTCCGCGTCCTTCCACACGTGCATTGCTATGTCAACATTGCCAAAGTTGGCTAGCTCGGAATGCTCGACTTCTTCAATTCAGCTGGCTCGTCGGCGTACGAGGTCGCGACCACCATCCTGATTGCGTTGGCGGTTATCGGTACGATCACGTTCATCTTCTTCGGGCTGATCGTCATCGCGATGATTGCGATCTACCGGCGTCGCGCGCTGGCTAAAGAGAAGGCGCTGATTGAATCGGATCAATTGCCGACGGCCGTCGATAACATCTTAAAGCGTCCGTTGCCTTCTGGAACATTCGGAAAATTCTGCGATGGTTTTCGGACACCGCTCGATGGTTTCCGGATGATGAGCGTCTATCCGCTGCAAACACTGTGGCGATATAGCGTGGCACCGGCAATCGCTAGCTTGCTTGTGACCATCCTTGTCATCGTTGGCTTGGCGATTGGAATCGCCGTGTCGGCTGAGGCGTTGCATGATCAATTCGACTCGACATGGAAAGGCGCCCTGATGGAGATCGGCGCGTTCGCGCTGATCGTCGTTGGCTCATTCGGAGTCGCGTTTATTACCTGGTTGTGTATGCAAGCAGTCTTCTGTGGTTTCTTCTACACGATCTTGGCGATGAAAGTGGAAGGCCTTCTGGGGACTCCCGAGGATGAACTGAAAGAAGAACCACTGCCACGGCAAATACTCGATACGATCATCGATATCCTAAAACTCGTGTTCCTGATGTTTCCGCTGCTGTTGCTGAACATCATCCCGGTGTTAGGTTCGGTCATCTCGGCAATTGGTTCGATCTACGTCGACTCGCTCTTCGCCGGAATCGAGTTTGTCGACTATCCGATGCTCATCCGGGCGATTCCGAGAGCTGAACGCCGCCAATTTTCGCGGAAAAACAGGGCTCAAACGCTTGGATTGGGAGCCGCGGTCGTTTGCATCATCCTGCTGCCAGGAATCGGCGTCGTTCTGCTGAGCACCGCAGTTACGGGGTCCTGCCTTTTGTATCAGCGACTCGGCAAGAACTCCGCGTAACCGGCCTGAATCGTTGCGACTTGTTCTTCCTTTACCTTCGAGTTCTCGCTAAATTAGATGGTTCCAACACTTGTCGTGGAAAATCCGTAAGGAGTTCTGTGGCGTGCCACTCGTTGCAAAGTGTTGTAAGTACTTACTTTCTGTCATTTCTGCGAAGTTTCTGAAGAGAATCCTCGATGGTGAATTGGATGCTTTTAGCTGCCGATGTTCCCGTGTCTCAATGGTGGATTACGATCGGTGCTTGTCTGGTTGCTTTTACCGGCGTGGTGCTGTTCGTTTATCGAACTCGCGACGGAATCATTGCTCGAGCAACCACCAAGGAAGCGGTTCGACAACCTGTCTTCATTCTGCTGATGGCGCTCTCGCTATTACTGCTTGTCGTGAACACGGTTTTGCCGTTCTTCTCGCTGGGCGACGATATCAAGATGCTCAAGGACTGCGGTCTTGCGACGATCTTAATCTCTGGCCTGTTGCTGGCCGTATGGACATCCAGCACCAGCATCGCCAATGAAATCGAGGGCAAGACGGCGATGACGTTGCTCTCGAAGCCGATCAATCGGCGACAGTTCATCATCGGCAAGTACGTCGGCATCATGCAGGCAGTGTTTCTGCTGATGGCACCGCTTGTCGTCGTGTTCTTCCTGCTGTTGATGTACAAGGTCGGATACGATGCCCGCGAGGCCTCAAAAGAAGTTCCCGAATGGTTTGATTCGGAACGCAGTGCTTTCAACGCCGAGCGTCTTGATGCCGCGCTGCAAATCTTGCCGGCGATGCTCTTAGCTTATATGGAAGTTGCCGTCATGGCGGCCGTCAGTGTGGCGATCTCAACGCGGCTTCCGATGGTTGTAAACATTGTGTCGTGTTTAGCGATTTTCGTGATCGGACACCTCACCCCTGTGCTCGTCCAAGTCAAGGTTGACGGACTCGAGCCTGTTCAATTTGTCGCACGACTAGTGGCAACGGTTCTGCCGGCTTTAGCGAACTTCGACGTTCAAGCCGCTGTCGCCACCGGATCAATGGTGCCGCCAACGTATGTATTAATTGCGACAGGGTATTGTGTCGTATATTGTTCGGCCGCAGTGCTTTTGGCGTTTGTTTTGTTTGAGGATCGTGACTTAGCATAAAATGGGGCCATCTCACAACTTTTCCCTCGCTGATGCGAAGCCACATCCGATAGTTCAGATGGCCAATTGCCGTCACGGATGGAAAAGCTGCTTACTCACGGAGGCCGTTTTACTCTGTGAATGGGCGGGATTGAGTGCTTGCCTTTTTGTCAAAGTCGTTTGAACAGGTGTTTCCTGCGAAAGAGATGTTTCGCGGAACTCCCGTGTTCGTTGTTGCATTGTCGCTAGCAAATTCGCTGCTGCTGTGCATCTTGCTCTTCGTCCTTTACCTCACAATCGACCTGTTAATAAATCAGGGCGAAGTTCGCTTAGCGAAGGACGAATTCACCGTCTATCTGCAATCGCTGTCTCCTGTCGAGGCCGTCGAAGAAGGCGATCGCGCAGTGATGCTTTCCGACTTGCGTCGCTTCGATCAAGGCACTCGAGCGACCGCTTGGAATGATCGCGACCGATTCTACGGCGGAATGCTGATGGGGATCTGCCGCAATCTATCCGCACTCCACACCAACAACAGTGCGTTGGGAACGCTAATTCTACTCGGCGTCCTCATCGGTTTGGTCCGATCGTTGCTTGTCATTCGAGTTAGCAGGTTATCCGATCGAGCCTCAATTGATGTCGCGACGCGTTTACGTCGAAGCATTCACCGTCAAGTCATGCGGCTGGGACCAAGTGATCTCGAAGACCGCAGCTTTGATCATGTCTATAAATTGTTTACCGAAGAGATCGACAAGATACGCGAAGCCGTGTTCCTAATCGTGTCACGGATCGGCAATCACATTGTGATGATCATCTGTTTGTTCATACTCAGCCTGACCATCAATTGGTTGTTGACAATTCAATGCCTCATCCCATTAGCCGCTTGTTGGTTCCTAGTTGGTCGCGAACATCAACGCTTTGCCAGCGAGAAGACGCTAGCGTTTGACCGAGCCCGCGGCGAGTTAAGGCTACTGGGCGAGGGACTCAAGAAAACCCGTCTTGTTCGTGGCTTTGGAATGGAAACTTTCGAACACGACCAGTTTCAAACTCACTTAGAGCGATTTCGCCGCAAGGTGATCAGCGTCACGCAAGGCGAAGGCTGGTCGCACTGGCTGATTCGCCTGTTGGTAACGCTCTGCTTAACGATCGTCTTGTTCTTAGTCGGCAGCCGAGTCCTTTTGGCTGTCGGTGATGCTCAGATGAGTTTCTCGTCGGGACTATTCTTGATTGTCGCGATCGCTTGCATGCATCGGCCACTGAACGAGCTTTGGGCGTTGCCAAACGACTGTGATGACACCAGCTTGGCTGCCGATCGCATCTATCGTTACATCAGCCAAATCCCAGAAGTCGGACAAGCCGTCGGTGCCAAGCTCCTGCAGCCGCTCAACAACCGAGTCCACTTCGAATCAGTTTCCTACGTTCTCTCAAACAAACGAAAGTTGTTAGAGAACTTCGACCTGACGATTCCAGCAGGCAAGATCACCGCGCTGATTTCGCTCGATGATCTGGAAGCCCGCACGGTTGCCTATCTGTTGCCAAGATTCATTGAACCGCAAAGCGGCCGAATTCTGTTTGACGGCGAAGACACCGCATGGGTCACACTCGAGTCGCTTCGCGCAGAAACCATCTTCGTCGGCAGCACGGATCCCTTCTTCACAGGGACTGTCTTCGAGAACATCAGTTGCAGCCGAAAAGAGTACACGCTGCAGGATGTCACCGAGGCGGCGAAAGAGGTCCACGCGCATCACTTCATATTGAAGCTTCCGCAAGGCTACGAAACAGTACTCGGCGAGCATGGCGAGCAACTAACCGAAGGGCAAAACTTCCGTTTGGGTTTAGCAAGAGCCGCCCTTCGCGATCCGGCGTTTCTGATTATTGAAGAACCCAGGAACAAGCTGGACGAAGACACGAAATCATTGCTCGACGATTCCTACAATCGTTTAGCCCGAGACCGGACGCTGCTGTTCTTGCCGACGAGGCTCTCCACACTTCGCCGCGCCGATCAAATCGTGTTAGTTCACGAAGGCAAGGTCGAAGCGATCGGGACGCATGCCAAATTGGTCAATTCGTCGGCCATTTATCGACACTGGGAATACATGCACTACAACGAGTTCCGCGACGATCAATGAGCTGACTTATGAACAACGACGAAAAGATCTCCAGCGACGTTGGCACAAAGCTTCTCTTTGAAAACGATCGCGTTCGCGTTTGGGACCTGCAGTTGCAACCCGGCGAGAGTACTGGGAAACACCGTCACGAAACCGACTATCTCTATGTTTGTATCGGCGGTGGAACGCTACAAGGTGTTGATGCTGACGGAAACAATAAGCCCGTCGAACCGATGAATGACGGTGACGTTCGCTTCCGTGATGTGGACGGTGAGGACATTCACGAAGCCATCAATATCGGCACGCAACCTTGGCGAAACATAGTTGTCGAGCTACTCGACTAACACCGTAGGACGGATTTCTTATCCCACCTCTTCTTAAGACGACGGATTGGCAAATCCGTCCTACGTGGGCAAGCTACCAAGGGCGCTGCGAACTGGGAACACTCTCACGTGCAAATCGATTGGACGTGTTCAACGTGGCCGGATTCAACATCGGTGGTGCCGTCGCCGAAGCACCATTGGTGGTCGACGTATTCGAAAGCGCGTTCGAATTAGTTGATCCGCCAGTTCCCGCATTGCCACTTCTAGCTCGAGCCTCGGCTTCCCGACGTTGCTCTTGTAGGCGGCGTCGGAGTTGCTCGATCTCGCGATTGTGTTGCTCCAATTTGGCTCCAGCTTCACGCAAACCATTGCTGTTACTGAATTCGCCATTAGTTTGAAATGACGAGCCGATGTTTCCGCGTGCAGACATGTTGCTGACAGCGCTTCTCGGGATAGACCGTGAGTTGATTGAAGGCGACACACGGCGGCTATCAATTTGCGGTGCGGTCGATGAGTTATCATTCGTCATCGGCAAGCGACCGGTACCATTTATGTTCGTTTCGATGGCATTCGGAAAGCTCGCTTCACCGTTGCCTTCATAGGAGATGCCCGGACCAGGAAATCGAGGTGGCGGTTCTTGGCGAGTTGGACGGCCTTCGGTTTCCAGTGCAAACATACTAACGCCAGCTTCCATTCCCAGAAACGCGGCGGCTTTGGCTGAACCACCAACTGATCTCGGATCAGCAACAGGACCAGGGCTGCCGAATGGATTCGGTGAGAGTCCGCCACCACCACCAACAGGCTCATCGTCAAGGATCAAACCAATCTCTGCATTCGATGCTGGAGTCACTGGACCAGGACCACCGATTCCGTTCTCGGCTAAAGAATTGCTCACCGTCGGCATGTCTTGCCAAGGCGCCCGAGAACCCAGAGCGGAATTGTTGGAACCAGTTGGCCTCTCGCCAGCAATCAAAGGAAGGTCATTGCCCGTTCGACTCGAGATCGACTCGACCGAACTGCCTGAATCGCTGTCCAAGTCACCGGGCATCGGGGCCGGAGCCAGTTCTTCGTATCGGCCACTCGCCTCATAGTTGGCGACTGGAGCTTCGCTAACAATCATAGGCTTTCGATCGGGAGGACCAAGAACAACACCAGGAATGTAGTCAGCGTTGTTTAGAGTAGGATCGCTTGTGTTTTCAGCAACCGAGCCTGCCTCAGCATCAAATGATCCCACCGTTCCTAAGTCCGGATCGATCTCAGGAAAGTCCGGATTGCGTTCTGGTGCTGGCAAAGCAGAGCGCGCGCTGTCGTTGTTCGTTGGCACTGAGCGACTTCTCGACGCCAAGTTTGTGGTGGGCGACTGTCCCGAGTTGCCTGGAAACAGCAGGGCCATCTTTTCTTGAATGTCCGACTCGGAATCTCCCGCCCGCCGGAACATAGCAACAGCCTGTTGCGTGTCACCTTGCTTGGCATAGAGCAGGGCGAGGTTGTACATCGATTGGCGATGATTCGGATCGTATTGCAATGCTTGAGCCAAGTAGCGTTGGGCATCGACATAGCGACCTTGTTCAACATACGAATAGCCAATGTCGCTTAGCAAATTGGCGTCCGCTGGATTGAATCGCAATGCCTGCAAGTAATGCCTTTCGGCCGATCCGTAGTCACGCTGCATATCGTATAAAACACCAGCCCGATGATTGGCGACGGCGTTATTGGGGTCTTGGTGCAGCACGGCCAAGTACATCCGAAAGGCTTCGTCGTGCTGACCATTACCTTCCGCAGCGATAGCGCGAGTCAATTTGTCCGAGCTTGAATTGCTTGGTGAATCGAGGTCCTGGCTGCCAGCAACGGGTCTTGGCTGCGGATCCAACCGACTCGATAATCCCCGATAGCGCCAATCGTTAAACGCATCGGCGATTGGAGACTGGCATCCCGTGAGAAATGCGCAAATCAGCAAACCTAGAATGACAGAAATCTGGTAATTTCGGACGCAGTGCATGACGAACCATCCTTGGCAATCGCACGGCTTTAACGTCCTTATCCATTGATGAAATCGACCAGCGATTCAACTGCGCAACACGCACTAGGATAAGGGCTTTTGAGAAGTGGCGAACTATAAGGAAGAGCAGAATCTGTGTCGAGCCTGATTCGCACTCGGAGTGCTTCTTGAGTACCACCAACTCAATTCTTGTCCTGGAACAGCCGCTCATTTGGCAAAGCGACCTTGGCAAAATCTCGAGCGGCCTGCCCATAGCCGTTCTTCAGATCCGGATCGGCCCCGTACTGAAGCAGCAAACTGATGATCTTTCGTTGCGGCTGATCGAGCTTAACCTCTCTATTCTTAGCGACTTGCAGAAAGGTCGTGCCTGCAGCTCCAGCGATCACAGAGTGTAGTGGCCGGTAAGCTGCCGCGACGTAGACGGCTCGAGGCGAGCGGACATTCGGGTCGGCCCCGTGCTTTAGCAGGATCTCGACCGATTTCGCGTCCGATTGAAACGCGGCGACGACGAGAGCGGGGGAATCTAACCGGTCCGATTTAACATTTGGCGATGCCGCAACGGACTCTTTGACGCCGTTTTCCAGCAGCCACGCCAAGGCTTCCGGTTGCCGAAACGAAACGGCGGTTGCGATCAGATCACGGCGAGCCTCGTTCAAGCCGTACCACGCACTCTTGATATCTAGCTTTGGTAGCCCCTGAATCGCTTCTCCCTTTTGCTTTCGTGCACGCAGTGCCTTCACGTTGCCGGTAGCAACTTCTGCGGCGATCGATGTTTTGGCTCCATGTCGTAAGAACGCGCGGATCATTTCGACCTCGCCGGGTTTGTAAAAGGGGCGAAAGCTTCCTTGAATCAACGCGCGTTCGATGGGCGTCTCACCGGTGCGATTCTTGACGTTCACGTCTGCACCGTTGGTGACGAGCAGCTCAATGGTTGCCGCCGAACCTCGCTGCGCACAAAAGTGCAAAGGAGTTTCATTGTAAATGTGCGTGCCCTGATTCGGGTCCGCTCCATGCTTCAGCGCGATTCGAACTTTTTCCGTGCTAGCAATCGCGATGCAAAGAGTCGGCGCCAATTGAAACGAGCCCACTTTGTTGTTGACTTGAGCTCCGTGCTTAAACAGCAACGCAAAGGCCTCAGGCGACGCTCTGCTTGCGAAATCATTGACCACCGTGGATTTGTTTGGTTTGACGCCACTTTCAAGAATCAGCCGAGTCATCTCAGTTTGAGTCTTCGCAGTCTGCACGACAGCGACATCGGACAAGTAATCCACAGTTGGTTTTGCTCCGACCTTTAACAAAAAGCGGATGGATTCAGGATCGTTGCGGGCAATCGCAGCTTGAATTGGCGAAACCGGTGTCACCTTTGGCCTGGTGACGATTTGGTTGGGGTCGGCACCTCGCTTCAATAAGACTCGCGCCATAGCTCGATCGCCTTGGGCAAACGCGTAGGCCAATGGAGTATGAGATGGCCAGTCGTCGGCCAGAGTCAGCCGATATTTGATCTGACTCGGATGATTGAAGTTAGGATGAATCTTCAGCAACGGCTGCTCGTCGTCTGGCCAGATGTCAGCGGGAATCTCGACGGGTTTGGACTCTTCGTCGGCAAAGCTTTGACCTAGAGCCAAGCAGTACAGAACAAGCAAACACCAAGCGGAAAGATTTCGCATGACTCAGCTCCCAGCAGCGTCTGATGAACGAGAACCGCCAACTCAGGAATTATAGCAGAGTCGATTCACCTTCGGAGCGATGAATTGAAAGATGCCCGGCTTCTCGAAGAAGCCGGGCATCTAAACTGCATGCTTAAACTCTAATAGGAGACCTGAGAACTACTGCGAGGCCAACATCGCAACCGCATCATCCCTGGTTTTGCACAACGGCCACAGTTTGCCGATTTTGATTGTCTTCAGGATCGATTCCATGGCCTCCGTCGCGTTGCAGAAGACGGTCTGCCCGCCCTTCTGTTTCGTCTTGGTGCAGACTCGAAGAATCGAGCTAATAATGACGGAATCCACGTAGTCCACAGCACTTAGGTCGATAATCGAGGCTCGAAACTGAGGCTCGTCAACGATGCGGAACAGGGCATTGCTCTCAAGGTGAACTTGCTTATACGGGAATTTCAGCGCCGGGCCTTGAGGCAAGACCACCAGCACGCCTTCCCCACGCTCGATTTTGAAGACGGTATTGGGATCGGACATAAGGAGTGAGTGTTGAGTTGAAGGGACGGAAGGAAGGAATTGGCAGGAAGAGAGATCACCAGAATGACGTGGCCCCAGCAGCAATGGTTATGTCGGATCCCACCAGGATTTGCAAGGTAGGCAGCCATCATTGGTGCCAGTTAAGGTGAACAGTTCTGTGGGATTGCATTCGTCTCCGTTGTCAGAAACAATGATCGCTGTCTCACTGGGCCGTGACTTTTGACCTCACCGACTCCAAAGGAGCAGTGGCGGTTGGACTTATACGTGTCCGAAGGCAACATCAATCCTGCTCACCAACCCGGACGCTCGACCGGCACCGAAAGTTGGTGGTGGCGACAATAGTTGCACGCAATTTGCGGTGCTTGGGCTTTGGACAGCATCACGGATGGGCATCAATATCACGGACACGATGGAGCGAGTTGCTGAGAGATTCGCGACCACACAGAACGAAGACGGCGACTGGCCATACCGGCTACCCGGCGAAGATGGAGCCGAGCCCTCTCGCGGGGCGATGACGTTTGCCGGGCTGTTTTGCTTGACGGTTGCTCGAGCAACGAAGCTCAAGGAAGAACTGAAGAAGTCGTCTTCGAAGCGTACGGAGAACAAAGACGAAGGCAAAACGCTTCGGGCGGATCCGAGTTTCTCGAAAGGCCTGGAAAGGGCCGGCGACATCATCCGCGTCGAAGGCAACGGCCCGTACAAGATACCTCACATCAATATCGACAAAGACTTAACAATCGAAGCGGGCCACGGTTACGAACCCGTGTTCGAATATGGTATCGGTCGATACAAACGTGGCCTGCGTGCTCGCCCAGGCCGTGACGAAAACGCTCGCGTTTCACTTCGCGTCACCAAAGGCACATTAACGCTTGAAGGCCTGAAGTTTCAGATGGAGCCACCCGAACTGAATCATGTCGTTCCTTGGACAGCTCTCCGCGTCGAAGGTGGTAACCTACGCATGCTCAACGTTTCATTGACCGAAGGTGGTCGCAAACGGACGGCCATGATTCAAGTCTTGCAACCCGGCGACGTCACCATCCAGAACTCTCTGATCTGTGGAGGCCGCGCAGCGATCGAAGTGTCGACAACCGGCCAACAAAACATCGAAGTCAAAAACTCGATATTCTTCACCAAAGATGGCATCGCCGCACTAAATGCGCGGCCCGCAAAGAGTCCAGCCTCGTTGAATCTAAAACTATCGAATTCAACTGTCCAAGCATCCAATGGGTTCCAGTTTGGCCGCTGCACAAGCACTGTCAATATTGACAGCAATGCTGTGTGTACAAGACGCAATTCGTGGGCGAGTCAATCTTGGCTTCTGGCAACAGTAAAAAGGGACGCGTCTGGAGAGGTTCGACAAATCTTTACGGCACCTACAAGTGGCTCGGTGCAAAGCGCAAAGCAATCGATTCGGTCAGCGACCTGAAAACTTGGACCAAATTCTGGAGCAGCGAAGAAGAAACTTCGCTCGAACGTGCAGTTGGTTTCGAAGTTTCTCGTCCCGACGGTGCGTTCAGTCATAGCGTACGAGCTCAACACTGGGACCTTCCCGCACGATTGAACATCCCGCGTAATCGTTATGGCGTCGAGTCCTCGATTGTCGGCCCGGGGCAAGGCTACAGTCGTTTCCGCGAAAGCATTCTTTACAACCACGAAAGCATTCTTTACAACCGATGGATCCGCAGCCGCGCTGTTGCTGCGAAATAATCAATCAAGGAAAGTCAAACTCAATGGTCGAGCAGTGGATTGCTGATCGCATGCACAACATCGACGCTTCCGGCATCCGGAAAGTGTTCGATTTGGCAGCGAATATGGAGTCGCCAATAAACCTCAGCATCGGCCAACCTCACTTTGACACTCCTGATGAGATTAAGCGATCACTGGTTGACGCCGTCGAAGCCGGACGAAACGCGTACAGTCAGACTCAGGGCATCGCGCCATTGCTTAAAGAGCTGCAAAGCCGCGTCGACGCCGAGTATGACCATGCGGATCGCAAAGTTTTCGTCGCCAGCGGAACGAGCGGCGGCCTGATGTTGTCGTTGTCAGCATTGGTGAATCCCGGTGACGAGGTCATCATCTTCGACCCGTTTTTCGTGATGTACAAACATCTAACGACGCTTGCCGGGGGCAAGTCGGTCTTGATCGACACTTACCCCGATTTTCGAATCGATATCGAAAAGGTCAAAGCCGCGATCACTAGCAAAACGAAGGTGATCCTCTGCAACAGTCCCTCGAACCCGACAGGTTACGTTGCTGAGCCAGAGGAATTACAAGCACTGGCCGAGCTGGCGGCGGAACACAACATTGCGTTGATCAGCGATGAAATCTACCGGCAGTTCTGCTACGACCGCGAGTTCGTCAGTCCCGCTCAATACAACGAAAACACCATCGTCATCGATGGTTTTAGCAAGTCGCACTCGATGACCGGCTTGCGGCTGGGCTGGGTGCACGGGCCCGAAGCGATCATGCAACAAATGATAAAGCTGCAGCAATTCTCGTTCGTGTGCGCTCCGCATCCTATACAATGGGCAGGCTTGGCGGCTTTGGATTACGACGTCTCGGATTGGGTCGACCAATACCGGGCCAAGCGTGACTTGTTGGTCAGCGAATTGAGTGACGACTTCGAAATCCAAGGTGCTGGCGGCGCCTTCTATTTGTTCATCAAAGCACCGTGGGGAACGGGATCCGAGTTCGCAACCGAAGCGATTCGAAACAACCTACTGATCATTCCCGGCAACGTGTTTAGCTCAACGGATACTCACATTCGGATATCTTATGCCGCCGAGGATGATACAATTCGTGCGGGTGCGGAAATCCTCAGGAAGCTCGCACGCCAACAATCGTAGAACGCCACGTTGATGAAACGCGGATCATTGGATAGGGACAATATCATGGCCATGTTCCGAATCATTATTGCGCTATTGCTAATCGGTGTCTCGGTGACCTCGCTGCTCAGTCAAGACAAGACTGACGATGCAACATCGCCGAAACAGGCAAAAGAACCAGCCGAAACTAAGCCTGCTGAGAAGACGACCGACACAAACAAGACTGAAGGCGAAAAACGGAAAAAGCCAACTGGGCACGTTCCACTGAATTCTCAAGGGACCGTGCTGATGGATCCCGTCGGGAAACGATTGCTGCTGAAAAGCAAAGTTTGCCTGCAGCAAGGCGCATTGGAAATGTTGTGTTGCTTGGATCAGACCAAAGAACACGAGTCGATCTTGACCGTTAACACAAAGGCTTATGTCGTCCACACGGGGTTGCTAGCGCTCTCGGCCAAACCAGGAAGCCCGGTGCGCTATGATCCCAACGAGGACAAACTCTACCCGGCGTCGGGTCAGAAGATCGAAATCTACTTGAACTACAAAGACAAAGAAGGCACACCTCACCGCGTGCCAGCTCAGTCTTGGATTCGCCATTCGATCCATCGCTTTTACGCATTTGATTTGCCACAGTTACCGTACGGGGTCGAGATTCCCAAACGTAGCGAGTTGCGTTACGACGACAAGCACAAGGAGATCTCTTGGTACGGCCCAATGACAAAAGCGCAGCGAGAAAACTTGCTCAGCCTCAGCCAAGACCGCGGCTATCGATCGGCTATCCATAAGTTTTATAAACTCGGACTCTCGCGGCAGATGAAAGCCAACTGGGTCTTCGCCGGCAGCGGCTTCTTCGTCGACGAATCAACGGGCCAACGCTCCTATCAAGCCGAAGGAGGCGACTTGATCTGCGTCGCGAATTTCTCGACCGCCATGATTGATGTGACCGAGGCAAGTTCCGCTGAAGGCACGGAAAGCTTGCTTTATGAAGCGTGGACCGAACGCCTCCCGCCAAGAGACACGGAAGTCTTGATCGAATTGATTCCAGTTTTCGATTCGAAAGACACGGCGAAAGGCATTCCTGAATAGTTCAGGGTAGTCATCGGTTTTATGTCAAACGCTGATCGCGAAAAATGGGATGGCAAGTATCACGGAAAGTCGGTACCGCAAGTGCTCGCGCCGAATCCGTGGCTCATCGAAAGCGTCTCTGATTTGGCAGCGGGGCGTTGCCTGGACCTCGCCTGCGGACTGGGACATGACGCAATCTGGCTGGCACAACAAGGTTGGTCAGTTGATGCCGTCGATATCTCGCCGAAAGGTTTGCGACTCGCGTCGAAGTTTGCGGACCAACACAATGTTCGAGTGAATTGGATCGCTGCGGACTTGGACGAATTCGCCGTCTCCGAAAACCAATATCAGTTGGTGACCGTCTTCCGCTTCCTTGATCGAACCCATCTTCCATCGCTGGTTGAAAGAGCATTAGCTCCCGGCGGTTTATTGATTTACGAGACATTTTCGTTCCGGCAGCTCGACCGGGATGACTCTCACATCAAGAACCCTGCATTCGTATTGCAACCAGAAGAGTTCAAGAGCCTCTATGCCAACTTAGAGGTCATCGAATACGCAGAAGTGGAATTACCGGACCGATCAGTCGCCCGATTGTTGGCAAAAAGACCGGCCACATGTGAGTGAATCGACGGATTCAATTCTTTCAGGCTTCCCTACTCACCAAACTTCTTTAACTTCACAGAAAATCCACTTGTTGCCGATCTAACCTAAGAAAAAGCCTGGGCTGCGTTTGCGTCGACTCCAGATTTTGTTATCCTTGTCGGATTCCCTGGATTTGGTTCAGATTCCATCACTCGTCTCACAGAAAGGTAGATCGATGTTAGGAGGTCTCTGTGGTTAAGTTGCGGCTTCGTGATAACGAGAAAATTCAAGATGCAGTCAAACGGTTCCGTAAGCTTGTTGAGCATGCCGGAATCAAGAAAGAGATGCGAAAGCGTGAATACTACGAAAAGCCCAGCGATTCGGCTCGACGTGCTCGTCGCCGCGCTGAGCGACGCGCTCGATTGAACCGCATCAACAACAACTAGTTGCTCGCAACTTCTAGATTGACTAACACGATCAATGACATACCCGCACGGCCATCTGGCCGTGCTTTTTTGTGCGCGGTCACAATTCAGAAGCCCAGGTCTTTTTAATCGAAAAAGCCGGGCTCCTAGTATGTCAAACTTTCGTCAATGCCTATGCATAAATGGCGAGTGACTTCAACCGACGACACGTCGCGCGACCGGATTTTCTGCGACAGCGTCTTGAGCGACCAGAAGTGCAAGGGGGA